>JAJTEF010000004.1:0-83286 GCA_021300355.1 Sphingomonadaceae bacterium
TCATTGGCATCAAGCGACCAGATCGCCAGACCATCGCGCACGAGCTTCTGGCTTGCCACATCAAGCTCCGCCTGCTCCGCGCGAATTTCGCGATCAAGATGCTCAAGCGCCTCTGATAAGGTCAAACCCAACAATCGGGCGGAGATATAATTGGACGCCTCAACCAACGCCGAATCGGAAATAGCCGGGTCAATCGCAACCAACCGATTTTCGACGCTGTTGTCGGACCCGACCATGATGGCCAAAACTTGGGTCGGCGACAGACGCGCAAAGTTGAATGCCTTCAACACGGCATCGCGTTTGGGGACGAGCACGATTCCGGCACAGGCCGATAGCCCCGACAGCACCGAAGTCGCCGCCGCCAACGCTCCTTCAATTGGCCCATCGCCCATGATTTGCGATTCAATTGCACGGCGTTCTTCCATCGACGGTTCAGCCGACTGCATCATGCCGTCGACAAAAAGACGAAGCCCGCTTTCGGTGGGCACACGGCCAGCGCTGGTGTGCGGAGAGGCAAGCAATCCTGCTTCTTCCAAATCCTGCATCACATTGCGAATGGAGGCCGGCGACAAATTCAGGCCCGCAAATTTGGAGAGCGTTCGCGACCCCACGGGCGCGCCATTGTCCAAATAGCTTTCAACCACCATCCGGAAGATGACGCGCGTGCGATCGTTCAGTTCATTGATTGGAATTTGGCTCACGGTTGCTGGTTTAGCGCAGCGCGCTTGCAAAGCAAGCGGGGCAAGCTATTGCATCCTTCAACCCATTATCAGGAGACTATCATGCGTCCATCAGGCCGAGCGCCAGACGAAATGCGCGCCATTTCGATTGAAACCCATTTCACCAAGCATGCAGAGGGCAGCTGCCTCATCTGCTTTGGCGACACCCGCGTGCTTGTCACCGCAAGCGTCGAGGATCGCCTTCCACCATGGTTGCGTGGCAAGGGTGAAGGTTGGGTAACGGCGGAATATTCCATGCTACCACGCGCGACGCACACCCGCAGCCAGCGTGAAGCGGCGAAGGGCAAGCAGTCAGGCAGAACACAAGAAATTCAACGTCTTATTGGCCGTTCTTTACGCGCTGTCGTAGATATGAAGAAGCTGGGTGAGCATCAGATCACGATCGATTGTGACGTGTTGCAAGCCGACGGCGGAACACGCACCGCAGCGATCTCTGGCGCATGGGTCGCCTTGCGGCTTGCGGTCGACGGCCTGCTTGCCTCGGGCGCGATTAAGGAAGACCCGATCAGCGGCCGCGTCGCGGCCATCAGCTGCGGCATCGTCAACGGAACGCCCGTGCTTGACCTCGACTATATCGAAGATTCGAGCGCTGACGCGGATGCGAACTTTGTCCTCATTGAAGGCGGACAAATCGCAGAAGTACAAGCGACCGCCGAAGGTGCGACTTATGATGAGGAGAGCCTGCTGCGCTTGCTCCGTCTGGCACGCATGGGCACCGACCGGATCTTTGCGGTGCAAGCTGAAGCTGTAAAGTAACCGCTTTTGGCGAGTTAAACGTCAAGGGCTCAAGGCAAGAATATATGACCCATCGCAAATTGCAGCCCGGCAAGCTTGTCATCGCCAGCCACAATGCGGGCAAGGTGCGTGAAATCCGCGCCTTGCTGGCGCCCTTCGGTATCGAACCGGTTTCGGCGGGTGAGCTTGGCTTACCCGAGCCCGAAGAGACCGGCACGACCTTTGCCGAAAATGCGCTGCTGAAGGCACATGCCTCCGCCCAAGGATCGGGCCTGCCCGCCTTGGCAGATGACAGCGGCCTTTGCGTCGCGGCGCTTGGTGGCGCGCCCGGAGTGTACACCGCAGACTGGGCGGAAAAGCAGCGGTTCGAAGGCGGGCCGGGACGCGACTGGTACATGGCGATGGGTAAAGTCGAAGGCAAATTGGCCGAGCTTGGTCCAGATACCGACCGAAGCGCATATTTCATCTGCACCCTCGCGCTTGCATGGCCCGACGGTCATGAAGAACTGTTCGAAGGCCGCGTAAAGGGCAGCCTGACATGGCCTCCGCGCGGTACGTTGGGCTTTGGCTACGATCCGGTGTTCGTGCCAACCGACCGCACGCACACTTTTGCGGAATTGGACCCGGCGGAGAAGCATGCCATGAGCCATCGGGCAGATGCGTTCCGCAAATTGGTTGAGGCCGTTTTTTGAGCATGCCGCTCGCCCTCTATATCCACTGGCCCTTTTGCGTTTCCAAATGCCCTTATTGTGATTTCAACAGCCATGTGCGGGAAAGCGTAGACCAAGACGCATGGTGCGCCGCATTGTTGGCGGACATGGCCTACGAAGCAGCGTTGACACCTGACCGCAAGCTAAGTTCCATTTTCTTCGGCGGCGGCACGCCATCGTTGATGCCGCCGTCAACGGTCGCCGCGTTGATTGACGCTGCTGCGCAACATTGGGGCTTTGCCGACAATATCGAGATTACACTTGAGGCAAACCCGTCCTCGGTTGAGGCATCCCGCTTCGCCGATTTGGCCAAAGCGGGGGTCAACCGCGTGTCGCTTGGCCTTCAGTCTCTCGATGACGCCGCCTTGGCCTTTTTGGGGCGTGCGCATTCGGTTGCGGAAAGCCTTGATGCCCTCGCAGTCGCGCAGCAACATTTCGGCCGCGTCAATATTGACCTGATTTATGCACGGCCCGAACAAACAGCCGCACAATGGGAGGCTGAGCTTCGGCGCGCATTGTCCTTCGGCACCGATCATATGTCGCTATATCAGTTGACGATTGAGGCGGGTACACGTTTCGAAACGCTGGTTCGCACGGGACATTTCACCCCCGCCGACGATGACGATGCGGCGACGCTCTATGAAATGACGCAGGACATGACGCGCGCGACGGGCATGGCGGCCTATGAGATTAGCAACCATGCGCGGGTGGGACATGAAAGCCGGCATAATTTGAGTTACTGGCGCTATGATGATTATATCGGCATTGGCCCCGGCGCACATGGACGGCGTCTGAAGTATGCGACACAACGCTATAAAAAACCAGAGAATTTTCTGTCTGCAGTGGACCGCAACGCGCATGGCATCAGCACCGAAGATCATCTCGATCCCGCAAGCCGTGCAACCGAAAGCTTGCTCATGGGACTGCGGCTGAGCGAGGGCATCAGCCTTGACCGCCTGTCATCCCGCACGGGTATTGCGCCAGACCAGATGCTGGATTTCACGGCTGTCGACAAGATCGCCCGCCTTGGCCTCATCAACCGCAACGGCGACCGCATCACGGTCACGCCGCAAGGCATGCCGTTGCTTGATGCGATCCTTCCGCAAATAGTAGCGGTTGAGGCGGATGCGGCCACCTGATAGCATGACGGCATAATGTCACTGCTCGCCGAATATCTGACGTTCCTGACCGACAATCGCCGGATGTCGCCGCATAGTGTCCGCGCCTATCACGCCACGGCAGACCGGCTTACCGGTTTTCTGCAATTGCATTGGGGGACGACAGTCGACCGCACAACACTGATGAAAATTTCCGCCGCTGATATGCGCGCCTTTTTGGCGGACCGGCGTGGCGATGGGCTTACCAACCGGTCCACCGCGCGTGAATTGTCCGCTGCGCGTCATTTTTTGCGCTTTGCACTGGGCGACAACGTGACCCTGCCCGCCATGAAGGGCCCGCGCGTGCAACGCAGCCTGCCGCGCCCCGTGAACCCCGACGATGTTCTCGCACTCGCGGATGACGTCGCAGAAAGCGCGAACGATGGCTGGGTTGGCGCACGTGACTGGGCCTTGCTTCTCCTGCTGTACGGCAGCGGCCTGCGGGTTAGCGAAGCGACGGGGCTGCTCGGCGATATCTTGCCGCTTGGCACGACACTGCGCGTCACCGGCAAGCGAAACAAGACGCGCATTGTGCCGCTGCTCGATCAAGTCCGCACCGCTATTCAGGAATATATTGCGCTGTGCCCTTATCCGATGGCTGCAGACCAGCCGTTGTTTCGTGGCGCCCGCGGTGGGCCATTGGCACCCGCACTGGTGCGCCGCGCGGTGCAAGGCGCCCGAATGCGGCTTGGCCTATCGGAACGCACGACGCCGCATGCCTTGCGCCACAGCTTTGCAACGCATTTGCTTGCGGGTGGTGCAGATCTGCGCAGTCTTCAGGAGCTGCTCGGCCATAGCAGCCTATCATCAACGCAAATCTATACCGCCGTCGATACGGCTATGCTTCTGGATGAATATCAGAACGCGCATCCACGGGCTTAGGCGCAGGCGTCGCGCTGGGCTTCCAGCGCGCCAGACGCCAGACATAGGACCCCAAAATGCCGACCATGATGACCGTCGACAAAGGCCCAAGCCATTTTTCGATATCGTCAAATTGTGAGCCCAAGAAATATCCACCGGAATCCACCGGAGGCGAGAGCAGCGCTCCACCCCGCCGTTCCAATCGTGGAAAAAACCAGAAAACGGCGCAGCGACATACCGAACAAACCAGCGGGAATCGAAATCAAAGAACGCAGCGTCGGCAACATGCGCGCCACGAGCACGATGATTGGCCCATGCTTGCGAAACAGCCCATGCCCGCGTTCGATCTCTGCCCAGTCAAGCGTGAGCCAACGGCTATAGCGGTCGATAAAAACATGCATCCGCGCTTCGCCAAACTTGATGGCCAACCAATACCACAGCCAGTTGCCCAGCATGGCGCCTGCGGTTCCGGCTGCGATCGTGCCCCAAAGGCTCATCGTCCCACGCGACGCGGACACACCCGCCACGGTCATAATGACCTCTGACGGGACGGGCGGAAAAACGGTCTCCAGCAGCATCAGCAGGGCGACGCCCCAATAATGCCCCCATTCGACGCGCCTTATAATCCAGTCTTCCATTAACCCCTGCCGGCAATCCTGCGTTCAATGGCATCAAGTATTTTCGCGGCGGTATCGGTGCCATTGAACCGGTCGATCGCGACGATACCGGTTGGCGAGGTCACGTTGATTTCCGTAAGCCATTTTCCGCCAATGACATCAATGCCGACGAATATCAGACCAAGTTCCTTCAAACGCGGCCCCATCGCAGCGCAAATTTCTTGCTCCTCCCGGGTCAACAACGTCGCTTCGGCACTGCCGCCTACCGCAAGGTTCGACCGGAATTCGCCTTCACCCGGACGGCGGTTGATGGCCCCTGTGACTTCGCCGTCTATAAGAACGATGCGCTTATCGCCCTTCGCAACGTCGGGCAGGAATGGCTGCACCATATGCGGTTCGGGCCATGTCGAATTGAACACCTCAAACAGCGCGCCGACATTGCTGCCATCGGCTTCAATCCGGAAAATGGCCTTGCCGCCATTGCCATGGAGAGGCTTTACGACAATCGCGCCATGTTCCTTTTGAAACGCGCGCACTTCATCGAGTGAACGCGTAATCAGCGTCGGTGGCATGAACTTGCGATAGTCGAGCACCATGACCTTTTCCGGCGCGTTGCGCACGCTGGCCGGGTTGTTAACCACCAACGTCTCATGCTCGATGCGTTCAAGCAAATGGGTGGCGGTGATATAACCTACGTGAAATGGCGGGTCCTGCCGCATCAGCACGACGTCGATGTCAGAGCCCAAATCAATACGCTGTGGCGCGCCGAACCGATAATGTGCGCCCTCCACGCGTTGGAGGTCATGCACGGGATGTGCGAGCGCGGTGAGCCGGTCGTTGGCGTCGAGCGTCAATGACATCACATCATAATGCCAAATATCATAGCCGCGCGATTGGCCAGCCAGCATCAGCGCAAAGCTGGAGTCGCCATGAATATTGATGCCGTCCATCGGGTCCATCTGGACCGCCATTTGTATTGCCATTTGCTTGTCCTTATCCGTGCCAGACGTTTGGCAGATGGTTCGGCCAACGCCATGGCGCAACCATAATCACGTCTATCTGCATATTTTCGCATTCTTTTCCATATTTCGGGAGCAGAATTTCGGCCGCAGCTGCAACGCGGCGTAATCTGTAGGCGTCAATCGCGGTGGCGAGATCACGCACATTTGCGCGCGCTTTTACTTCGACGAACGCAATGGTTTTGCCACGCCGCGCGATCAAGTCGACTTCGCCGCGTGGCGTTTTCACACGCGTGGCAACGACCCGCCAACCCTTTAACCGCAAAAACCAGGCGGCGATATTTTCGCCGCGCCGCCCCAATTTTTCTGCAGCAAGCCTGTTCACTGCGACTTCAGTTGCGTAGCGCGCGCATAAACGTCGCTGCGTTCCAACCCGAAACGCTTGGCAATGACGCCAGCGGCCTTGGCGGCGGGCATGGTATCCAGTGCTTCGCGCAATGCTGCGTCCACATCGCCTGTATCATAGGCAACGTCATCCGCCGGCGGACCGATGATGAGGACGATTTCACCCTTTGGCTCTTGCGCAGCATAACGCGCGGCAAGTTCGGATGCGGTGCCCGTTACAACCTCTTCAAATTTCTTGGTCAGTTCCCGCGCAACGGCGACTTCACGGTCGCCATAGGTCTCCGCGATGGCGGAAAGCGACGCAGCAAGACGCGGCCCAGCCTCGTAAAAAACCAACGTCGCCTTTACCTGCCCCAGCTCCGTCAACGTTTCGATACGCGCCTTGGCTTTATTGGGAAGAAAGCCGGCGAACAAAAATCGATCCGTGGGCAAACCGCAAATCGATAAAGCCGCCGTAACCGCGCTTGCACCGGGGATCGTATATACCGGAACGCCTGCCTCGCGTGCGCTGCGCACCAGCTTGTAACCGGGGTCTGAAATCAACGGCGTGCCTGCGTCCGATACCAGCGCAACAACTGCGCCGTGCGCCGCGGCCACGAGAGACTCGCGCTCTGCCTCGCCACTATGGTCGTTATATCGCCGCATCTTTTTCTTCAGGCCAAGATGGTGCAACAATTTACCGGTTACCCGGCTGTCTTCTACAGCCACAATTTCTGCGGCTTCCAGCAGATCAATCGCCCGTTGTGACATATCTGCAAGGTTGCCGATTGGTGTCGCAACGACATATAAGCCCGATTCGAACATCATCTGATTTATATGCTTCTACCCAAGGGAAAATTCATGAGCGCATCCAATGCAGCAAGCGGCGCAACGCCGCAAGCTTTAGCAGGACAGATCAAAAAGCTGCTGGTTTTGGCTTCGGTTGTTTTGCTCGCGGCCTGCGCCACCGCCCCGCGTGGGGGCAAAGGGCCGCCAGCTGTGGTGTCCGAGGACGCGTTGGACGGCATGCACCGCGTGGCGTTGCTTTTGCCGGTGACGGGTCCAGACGGCGACGTTGGCCAATCCATCGCCAACGCGACCGCGCTTGCACTGTCCGACACCAAAGCAACCAACATCCGCATGATCACCTATGACACCAGCACCGGCGTCGCAGCAGCGGCAAAACGCGCGGTAGCCGATGGAAACAAGGTCATATTGGGCCCGTTGCGTGGCGACGATGTTGTTGAGGCCGCCGCAGTCGCGCGCACCGCAGCTGTGCCCATCATCAGCTTTTCCAACGATGTCGGCGTTGCCGGGCAAAATGTATTCTTGCTTGGCCATTTGCCCAATCAATCCATCGACCGCGTGGTCCGCTACGCCCGTTCGCAAGGCTATAACCGCATTGCAGGCGTCGTTGCGACCAATGTATATGGCCAGCGTGCGCAATCGAACCTAACCTCTGCAGTGCGCAGCGCTGGCGGAACGCTTGTTGCCATTGAAGAATCCGACGGAACGGCAGCGTCTGCCGATGCAGCAGCGCGCCGGTTGGCGCAATTGGGTCAGATTGATGCCGTCCTGATTGCCGATAGCGGCCGTGCCGGCGTTGTATTGGTGCCGGCGCTTCGCCGGAACGGCATGCGCAATGCAAAAATTCTCGGCACCGATTTGTGGAATATTGATGGTTCATTGGCGGGTAGCCCGGCCATGTATGGCGGTTGGTTTGCGAGCGTCTCCGACACGCTATATACCCAATATGCCGCCAAATATCGGGCACGCTTTGGCAAGGCCCCCCTGCGCCTCTCAAGCCTTGGCTATGATTCGGTGCTTTTGATCGCGCGGGTGGCGCGTGACTGGCGTCCGGGCACGAAATTCCCCGTTGCGCAGCTTACCGATCCGCAAGGCTTCATCGGCGTTGATGGCGCATTCCGCTTCATGCCCAATGGCCTCACCGAGCGTATGCTTGAGGTGCAGGAAATTCAGTCGGGCAAGTTCGTGACAATCAGCCCCGCACCGACGCAATTTGTAAAGTAACGCGGCGGATTAAGCGCGACGGCTTGTCCGGCGAACGCAAGTTAGTGGCGGCAATGCTCATTATGAACATGGCCGCCGCCCATTTTGCGGGCTTTCTCAATTTTCTTGAGCACCATCTGACGCTTTAGACGCGACAGGTGGTCAATGAACAAGATCCCTTCGAGATGGTCCATCTCGTGCTGCAGACATGTCGCCATTAGGCCGGTCATTGTCTCTTCATGGACTTTGCCATCAAGGTCCTGCCAGCGTGCACGGATTTGCGCGGGGCGTTCGACCTCTGCATATTGGTCAGGCACCGAAAGGCAGCCTTCATTATACAGGCTGTGTTCGTTCGACGGGTCCAATATTTCCGGATTCACAAACACGCGCGGATTACGAACGGGCTCGTCGCCCTCGCCTTCCTCTTCCTGCAAATCGATAACCAACAGGCGCTTGGGCACCCCGACCTGAATAGCGGCCAGCCCGATACCAGGCGCGGCGTACATCGTTTCGGTCATGTCATCGACGAGCGTTTTCAAATCCGCATCAAATGTCTCGACCGGCGTCGAAATGGTTTTCAGCCGCGGATCGGGCACTTCAAGAATAGGTAATATGGCCATGGGTCGCAAATAGGGACGGTCGTACGATAAATCAACCGACTGGACGTCTGGCGCGCAATGCTTGCGCCAAAGTGCCATCGTCCAGATAATCAAGCTCACCGCCAACGGGCACGCCATGCGCCAACTGGGTCAAGCGTATCGGAAATTGTTCAAGCCGTTCCGCGAGATAATGCGCGGTTGTCTGCCCCTCCAGCGTGGCGTTCATGGCTAGCACGACTTCGTCGACACCGCCTGCGGCAACGCGGGCAACCAAGCCTTCGATGTTCAAATCCTCCGGCCGAACGCCATCCAATGCAGATAACCGGCCACCCAGCACATGATATTTTCCGGGAAATAGCCGCGAACGATCCAGCGCCCACAAATCCGATACGTCTTCGACAACACAGATCGAACGGATGTCGCGGCGCGGATCAACGCAAATGCCGCAGGGGTTGCCGGTATCGATATTCCCGCACGTGCTGCAGACGACCAGCCGTTGCTCGACCAGCTCCAGCGCACGCAAAAGCGGCAACAACACGCTTTCACGCTTTTTCATAAGGTGCAGCACAACCCGCCGTGCCGAGCGTGGACCAAGTCCGGGCAATTTCGACAATGCCTGTGCCAATGCGTCTATTTCTTGCGATGCCATGCAGTGGGTCTTAGGGGGCTTTCGAACAAAGGAAAAGTGACGATGCGTCTTGCCTTCATGGGAACACCCGAATTTGCCGTGCCAGCGCTCGACGCGCTGGTTGCCGCTGGGCATGATGTGGTTGCCGTATATTCGCAGCCACCTCGCCCCGCCAACCGTGGTAAAATGCTTACCCCGTCCGCCGTGCAACAGCGTGCCGAGGAACTGGGTTTGCATATACGCTCGCCGCTGTCCCTGCGACAGGACGATGCAGCAGCGGAATTCGCAGCGCTTGACCTCGACGCCGCAATTGTCGCGGCATATGGCCTTATCCTGCCCAAATTGATCTTGGACGCGCCGCGGCATGGTTGCCTGAATATTCACGGATCGCTGCTGCCACGCTGGCGCGGTGCTGCGCCGGTTCAGCGTGCTATTTTGGCGGGCGACGCCACAACAGGCGTCATGGTCATGCAAATGGAGGCAGGCCTCGATACCGGCCCAGTACGAGCGACAACCGAAATCGAAATCGGGCACAAGACCACGGGCATTCTCACGAGTGAGTTGGCCGAGCTTGGCGCAGAATTAATGGTGCGGGTATTATCGGACCTCGACGCACATCCTGCCGTGCCGCAACCGGATGATGGCGTGACCTATGCCGCCAAAATCGACAAGGCAGAAACCAAATTGGATTTTTCAATGTCCGCCGAAGTGGTCGAACGACAGATACGCGCATTCAACCCCACGCCGGGTGCATGGTTCGAATTTGAAGGTGATCGATATCGTGTGCTTGCCGCCGACATCGTTGCTGGCACCAGCACAGCCGGCACAATTTCGGACGACCAACTGACTATCGCATGCGGTGTTGATGCAATCCGTCCCACAATCATCCAACGCGCAGGTAAACCCGCAATGCCAACCGCAGACTTGCTGCGTGGCAAGGCAATCCCGGCGGGCACCATTCTGCGATGACTCGCTTTGCCCTCACCATCGAATTTGACGGCGGCCCCTATATGGGCTGGCAATGGCAAGACCATGGCCCTTCGGTCCAAGGCGCCATCGAAGAGGCCATATTCAAAACCACAGGCGAAAAGACATTGGTCTATAGCGCCGGCCGCACCGATGCAGGCGTCCACGCATTGGGCATGCGCGCGCATGTCGATGTCGAAAAAGGACTTTCAGCGTTTCGATTGATGGAAGCCATCAACGCCCATTTGCGGCCGCACCCCATCGCGATATTGCATTGCGAGGAAGTCGCCCACGACTGGCACGCGCGTTACAGCTGCATTGGCCGGTCCTACCAATATCGCATCCTCAATCGCCGCGCCTCGCTCACTTTGGAAAAGGGCCGCGTGTGGCGCGTTGGTCCGCAGCTTGATGCCGACGCAATGCACGCAGCGGCGCAAATTTTGGTGGGCGTGCATGATTTCACGACCTTCCGGTCGACTGCATGCCAATCGGCAAGCCCCGTCAAGTCGCTCGAACGGTTGAACGTCCGCCGCGAAGGACAGCATGTGATCGTCGAAGCTGCGGCCTTATCGTTCCTGCATCACCAAGTGCGGTCGATGGTCGGTTGCCTTGTGGCGGTTGGGCTTGGCCGCTGGACTGCCGACGATTTGCAAGCTGCGCTGGACGCGGCAGACCGCTCGGCCTTGGCGGAAAATGCGCCGCCCGAAGGCCTGTATTTTGTGCGGGCAATCTACCCTTAAGCAAACAGGCGCGGGTTACAATAATCGTCCTTGTGCGCGTTCTTTGTCTAGCAAGGCCTGTTTGCGCTCCAGGCCATATGCAAAGCCGCCAAGAGAACCGTCACTTCGGATAACCCGGTGGCAGGGGATGAGGACAGCGACGTTATTCGCGCCATTGGCACTTCCCGCAGCACGCACGGCATTGGGGCTGCCCACCGCAGCGGCGATATCTGTATATGTCCGTGTTTCACCGGCCGGAATGCGCTTCAGTTCGTTCCAGACAGCCTGTTGAAATGCCGTGCCGCCCACATCCAGTGGCAAGTCCGGCATGTGTGCAGGGTTCTCGATCGCTGCAATGGCGCCCGTTATCAGTTGCTCGAGCGCACTGCCCCCGGCGATGATATCTGCGTTTGGAAACCTGCGTTGCAGTGCAGCTTCGTCTTCATCGAATGACAGGCGGCAGATGCCTTTACCGGTCGCGGCAAGCAGCATCTTACCCAGCGCGGTATCAACCACCGCCCAACGGATTGTTACCCCTGCCCCGCCATTTTTCCACGCGCTTGGCGTCATGCCCAAATGTCCCTTTGCTATCCAGTTTAGCCGTCACATGCGCGGAACAACGCCAAAGTCCGCTCCCGCGCCAGATCGGCGCTTTCTTCATGATAGTCTTTCCGCCGATCCGAATTGAACCCATGATTGGCGTCGTACACAAATATCTGCGCGGTGGGGTGCGCCTTGTCGATAAGTGCCTCTACACCCTCCATCGGGATGCCTTGGTCATATCTGCCAAAATGCGCGATTGTGGCGCATTTGGGTGTCTTATCCGCATATAATGTCGGTACGAGACTGCCATAATAGCAGCTGGCAGCCGCAAGATCATCGCTGGTGCCAGCAAGTGCCCAAGCCACCGACCCGCCATAGCAATAGCCCGTGATGAAAACGGGGCCTTTACTCTTCAACGCATCAATGCAGACCTGCGCGTCATCCAACGACTGTGCAAAGGGATGCAGATCGCGAGCCAATTCCACCGCGCGGTGATAATCGGGGCCGGTATAGGCGGCTTCAAAACCGGGATGCTCGCGATCAAAAATAGCCGGTGACAACACTTCATACCCATCTGCGGCATATTCGTCGCACAGCTCGCGAATATGGTCCGTCACGCCAAAGATTTCCTGCACGAGCACAAGGCCACCGCGCCGCTCACCACTTGGCAAGGCATGGTAGACGGCAATTTCCGCGCCGTCCGACATTGTCATCCGAATCATTTCACCCATCTCGGTCTCCTCTCATGCCGCATTTCAAGTGTTTTCGATTGCCGTGCAACGCCAGTTTGCACCACCAGAACAAGTTTATGGCCGCAACAATATGCAATGAACTTAATTCCCAATCTTGCATCGCAGCAAAAGCCCTGCTAGGCGCGCGGCGACGCTAGAGACAGGGCAACCTTTCGGCTGGTTCAGCAAATACATCAGTTGTACATTTAAGGACTTCAACGCGTGGATAATTCCGGCGGCACAAGCGCTAATATTCAAGCCAGTCTATCTGGCCGTTACGCGACGGCATTGTTCGAGTTGGCGCGTGACGCCAACTCCATCAACGCCGTTGAAAAAAGCCTTACGTCGGTCGCGAAAGCTGTGAACGAATCGGCAGACCTTAAGTCGCTGACCACCAACCCTGTGTTGACACGGACAGACGCGAAAAAAGCGATCGCTGCTGTTGCCAAGGCAATGAAGCTGGATGTTTTGACTACCAAGACCTTGGGCGTGCTTGCCGACAACCGCCGGCTCAGCGAAACCGCATCAGTCGCACGGGCATTTTCGTCGCTTGCTGCAGCCCATCGCGGCGAAGTCACCGCCGAAGTTACTTCAGCGCACGCACTGAGCGCTGCGCAGATGAAGACGCTTTCCGCAAATCTTAAGGCACGCGTCGGCAGCGACGTGGCCATCCAGACCAAAGTCGATCCATCCATATTGGGAGGGCTGACTGTCCGTATCGGCAGCCAGATGATCGACACTTCTATTAAAACCCGTTTGAACACCCTCGCTAACGCGATGAAAGGCTAAGTAGCAAAATGGATATCCGCGCCGCAGAAATTTCCAAAGTCATTAAGGACCAGATCGCCAATTTCGGCACCGAAGCACAGGTTTCGGAAGTCGGTAGCGTTCTGTCAGTTGGTGACGGTATCGCCCGTATTCACGGCCTCGACAATGTTCAGGCTGGTGAAATGGTCGAATTCGCTAACGGCATTCAGGGCATGGCCTTGAACCTTGAAGCGGACAATGTCGGTGTCGTTATTTTCGGAACCGACAGTGAAATTCGCGAAGGTGACGTTGTAAAGCGTACCGGTACGATCGTTGACGTTCCTGTCGGCAAGGAATTGCTTGGCCGCGTTGTTGACGGCCTTGGCAACCCAATTGATGGCAAGGGCCCGCTCAAGACCACACAGCGCAGCCGCGTTGAAGTCAAAGCGCCAGGCATCATCCCGCGCCAATCGGTTTCGGAACCCGTTCAGACTGGCCTTAAGGCGCTCGACGCCCTCGTTCCTGTTGGTCGTGGCCAGCGCGAATTGATCATTGGTGACCGTCAGACCGGTAAAACCGCTGTCGCCATCGACACTTTCATCAACCAGAAGGAAGTGAACAAGGGCACGGACGAATCGAAGAAGCTTTACTGCATCTACGTTGCCGTTGGTCAGAAGCGTTCGACCGTTGCGCAAATCGTTCGTGCATTGGAAGAACAAGGCGCGATGGAATATTCGATCGTCGTTGCTGCAACCGCTTCGGAGCCTGCACCGCTTCAGTACCTCGCGCCTTACACCGGCGTTGCGATGGGTGAATATTTCCGCGACAACGGCATGCACGCCGTCATCGTTTATGACGATTTGTCGAAGCAGGCTGTTGCCTATCGCCAGATGTCGCTTCTTCTGCGTCGTCCTCCAGGCCGTGAAGCCTATCCAGGCGACGTTTTCTATCTCCACAGCCGCTTGCTTGAGCGCGCTGCAAAGATGTCCGACGCCAATGGCGGTGGTTCGTTGACGGCATTGCCGATCATTGAAACACAGGCTGGTGACGTTTCGGCATACATTCCAACCAACGTGATTTCGATCACCGACGGTCAGATCTTCCTTGAAACCGACCTGTTCTTCCAGGGTATCCGCCCTGCGATTAACGTTGGTCTGTCGGTTAGCCGCGTTGGTTCGGCTGCACAGACAAAGGCGATGAAGAAGGTATCGGGCTCGATTAAGCTTGAGCTTGCACAATATCGCGAAATGGCTGCGTTCGCGCAGTTCGGTTCGGACCTCGACGCGTCGACGCAAAAGCTGCTGAACCGCGGTGCGCGCCTGACCGAGCTGTTGAAGCAGAAGCAATTCTCGCCACTGCCTTTCGAAGAGCAGACCGCGTCAATCTTCGCCGGTACAAATGGTTACCTCGACGGCATCCCAGTCGCCGACGTGACCCGCTATGAAGAAGCCATGTTGGCTGACCTTCGTGCCAACCATGCTGGCATCCTGAAGACCATTCGCGACAGCCGCGACTTCAGCGACGACAGCAAGAAGGCGCTGATGGCCGCTCTCGAAAAGTTCACGAAGAATTTCGCTTAACAATCACCCGTCATGCTGAACTTGTTTCAGCATCTTAATTAAGACCCTGAAACAAGTTCAGGGTGACGGCAAAGGGAAGAATAGATGGCGTCTCTTAAGGCCCTCAAAATGCGGATCAACTCGGTCAAGTCGACCCAGAAGATCACCAAGGCGATGAAAATGGTCGCTGCTGCGAAACTGCGTCGGGCAACCGAAGCAGCCGAAGCATCACGCCCATATGCCGAACGATTGGAAGCGGTCGTATCAAGCATCGCGTCGAAGGTAACGGTCGGTCCACAATCGCCAAAGTTGCTTGCTGGTTCAGGCAACAGCGACGTGCATCTGTTCGTTGTCGCCACCAGCGACAAGGGCCTTGCTGGCGCATTCAACACCAATATCGTCCGTCTTGCCCGCCGTCAGGCAGAAGCATTGAAGGCCGAAGGCAAGACCGTTAAATTCTATACCATCGGAAAGAAAGGCCGCGATCAGCTCAGCCGGACGTTCCGTGGCGATATCATCCACAGCATTGAACCAGGCGATTTGGGCAAGCTCACTTACGCTGATGTGCAAGCATGGGGTGAAGATTTGACCGCACGTTTTGAAGCGGGCGAATTTGACGTCGCGCATCTGTTTTTCAGCAAGTTCGAAAACGTCCTTACGCAAACGCCAACGCAAATTCAGCTGATGCCCGTCGCTGTTACCGCCGGTGAAGGCGATGCCGTCGGCGTTTCTGCAACGGTTGAATATGAGCCAGATGAGGAAGAAATCCTCGCTGACTTGCTGCCACGCAATGTTGCCGTTCAGCTACTTCGCGCAAACCGCGAAAATGCTGCGTCCGAGCAAGGTTCAAAAATGACCGCGATGGACAACGCAACGCGCAATGCGGGCGACATGATCAACAAGCTGACTATTCAATATAACCGCACGCGTCAGGCGGCGATTACCACTGAACTTATCGAAATTATCGCAGGCGCAGAAGCGCTTTAACGACATCCAAAGGCAAGGAAGAAGCAAATGGCAACCGCCCCGAAGAAGACCGTCGCTCCAAAAAAGGCCGCAGCACCCGCCGCAGCCGCTAAAAAAGCGCCTGTGAAAAAAGCTGCTGCAACCAAGGCTCCCGCTCCAAAGGCTGGCGCTGGCCAAACCGCGATTAACGTCGCCGGTGCAACGGGCCGCATTTCACAGGTTATCGGCGCTGTTGTCGACGTAACCTTCACTGGCCAGCTGCCTGCCATTTTGTCGGCACTTGAAACCGACAATAACGGCAACCGCCTCGTCCTTGAAGTTGCACAGCATCTTGGCGAAAACACCGTTCGCACGATCGCAATGGACGCGACCGAAGGTTTGACCCGCGGTCAGCCCGTGCGTGACACCGGTGCGCAGATTTCGGTTCCAGTTGGCCCAATGACCCTTGGCCGCATCATGAACGTTATCGGCGAGCCAATCGACGAGCGTGGCCCTGTTGGCGCTGCAAAGTCGAACCCAATCCACGCAGAAGCGCCTTTGTTCACCGACCAGTCGACCGAAGCTGAAATTCTCGTCACCGGTATTAAGGTTATCGACCTTCTCGCGCCTTATGCAAAGGGCGGCAAAATTGGTCTGTTCGGCGGTGCCGGCGTTGGTAAGACCGTTCTTATTCAGGAACTGATCAACAACATCGCAAAGGGCCATGGCGGCGTTTCGGTGTTTGCTGGCGTGGGTGAGCGTACCCGCGAAGGTAACGATCTGTACCATGAATTCCTCGACGCAGGCGTTATCGCCAAGGACGCCGATGGCAACCCAACCCCAGAAGGTTCAAAGGTTGCGCTGGTGTTCGGCCAGATGAACGAGCCTCCCGGTGCGCGTGCACGTGTTGCTTTGTCGGGTCTGACCATGGCGGAATATTTCCGCGATGAAGAAGGCCAGGACGTTCTGTTCTTCGTCGACAACATCTTCCGCTTCACGCAGGCCGGTTCCGAAGTGTCCGCACTTCTTGGCCGTATTCCTTCGGCTGTGGGCTATCAGCCAACTTTGGCAACCGACATGGGCCAGTTGCAAGAGCGTATTACGTCGACAACCAAGGGTTCGATTACCTCGGTTCAGGCCATTTACGTTCCTGCAGATGACTTGACCGACCCTGCACCAGCAACGTCGTTCGCCCACTTGGACGCGACGACCACGTTGAACCGTGCAATTTCGGAATTGGGTATCTACCCAGCAGTTGACCCGCTTGACTCGGTCAGCCGCGTTTTGACACCAGCCGTTGTTGGCCAAGAGCATTATGATACGGCACGCCGCGTTCAGGAAACGCTGCAGAAGTACAAATCGCTTCAGGACATCATCGCGATTTTGGGCATGGACGAATTGTCGGAAGACGACAAATTGACTGTTACCCGTGCGCGTAAGATCCAGCGCTTCTTGTCGCAGCCTTTCCATGTTGCTGAAGTCTTCACCGGCATTTCCGGTAAGTTCGTTCAGGTCGAAGACACGGTTAAGTCGTTCAAGGCAGTCGTCGACGGCGAATATGACCATCTTCCAGAAGCAGCCTTCTACATGGTTGGCGGCATCGAAGATGCCGTTGCCAAGGCTGCCAAGCTTGCGGCGGAGGCGGCGTAAGCCATTATGGCACTTCGTTTCGAACTCGTAACACCTGAAAAGCTCTACCGCTCGGACGACGTCTATATGGTCGTCGTTCCGGGTAGTGAGGGCGATTTCGGTGTGCTTGAGGGCCACAGCCCAATGATGAGCACGCTGCGTAACGATGCCGCGCTTGAGATTTACGCGACGCAGGGTGCGACGCCTGAGCGCCTCATCATCGCTGGCGGCTTTGCAGAAGTGAATGAGAACGGCCTGACCGTTCTGGCGGAGCGCGTCGAGGCTTAAGCCTCACGCGTTACGTCTCAGGGTGCTTCGTCGCCCCAGATGCGCGCCATTTCAATATAACCATAGCGCCCTTCGGTTTCGAAGCGGCAATAGCCCTTTTCACATTCTTCGATAAGCCCGACCACACCGGGTTCAACGCGCCATGATATATGTGCGCTGGCCTCGGGCGCATCACGCAATGCGCCAATTTCCTTACCGATGACAATCGCAGCCCGTTTCGGGCTCAACAAGCGGACATGAAACCATCCCTGCTCACCATCGGGGTCTTGAACCTTGCGCCATACGCTGTGCACCGCCACGACCTTCACGGGCAGGTTTTCGCGTTTATACACCCATGTAACGGGGAATTCAGTGCTGGGGCCCGTACGCATGCGCGCCTCTGGCTTCGAAATTGAGGCCCAATAAGGCGGCTTTTGTTGGGCCTGCCCGGCAGCAGACGCGGCACCAAAAAGCACAAGCGCCAATGCACCGCAACGCACGATCGAATTGTGTTGATTAACCATAATTTTTACCACCAGCTTCATTCTATACCGTAAGCGCGGCGCGCAGCGCAACCATCCTGTCTTGACCTTCTGATATATTCGGCTTTAGTCACTGCCATGCCCGAACTTAGCCGTATTGAACGTCCATCTGTCCGCGTCACCCGCACGCTTCTTCCTGCTGTCGAAAAGCGCATGGCGGAACTGTTCGATGCGCGTTTCAATGCTGATGACACTCCCCTCACCCGTGATGCGCTTGTCGCAGCCATGGCGGACTGCGACGTGCTCGTGCCGACTGTCACGGACACCATTGATGCCAGCATCATCGCCGCTGCCCCGCCGCGCCTGAAACTGATTGCGAGCTATGGCGCCGGGGTTAATCACATCGATCTGGCCGCAGCAAAGGCCAAGGGCATCATGGTGACGAACACGCCCGGCGTGTTTACGGACGATACCGCTGACCTGACGATGGCGCTCATTTTGAACGTCCCCCGCCGGCTTGGCGAAGGACACCGTGCCATGCGCAATGGTGAATGGAGCGGCTGGAGCCCGACCGGCATGCTGGGGCACCGCATTGGTGGCAAGACGCTTGGCATCATTGGTCTTGGCCGTATCGGGGAGGCCGTAGCCATGCGCGCCAAGGCATTTGGCATGAATATCATTTACAACAAACGCAGCCGTTTGCCCGCCAGCGTTGAGGATGAACTGGGCGTCACGTTCGAACCCGACATCGACCGGCTGGTGGCCCGTTCGGACATCATCACGCTGCACTGCCCGCTAACGGCAGACACAGATAAAATCATCAACGCCGATCGCATCGCGCACATGAAACCCAACGCCTATGTCATCAACAGCTCACGCGGTGAATTGATCGATGAAGACGCATTGATCGAGGCGCTGCAAAGTGGTCGTATTGCGGGCGCAGGGCTTGATGTGTACACGCATGAACCTGCCGTAGACTCACGGTTCCTCAGCATACCCAACGCGGTGCTACTCCCGCATTTGGGCAGTGCGACAGTCGAGGGACGCGAAGCATCGGGCGAGCGCGTGATTACAAATATCCGCGTATGGGCCGACGGCCACCGACCGCCCGATCAGGTGCTTGAGGGCTGGCAATAAGCAATTTTCTTTCGATTGCGGTAAGTTAGCCGTAATTTTGTGCCTTGAGGCTTTGTTACGCCGCGCCTAGAGACGTGGCAAATAAGCGGGCGGGGGAAATTATGATCCAGAAATTTGTGCAGTCAGCGCTGGTTTTAAGCGCAGCCATGTCAGCGCCAGCGATGGCACAGACCGGCATGGTCGCTATCCCTGAAACCAATAGCGGCGATAGCGCGTGGATTTTGACCGCATCGGCACTCGTGCTGATGATGACGCTTCCTGGCCTTGCGCTTTTTTACGGCGGATTGGTCCGCGCCAAAAACTTCTTATCGGTCCTCGTTCAATGCGGCGCGATTGCCGCTATTGCCTCGGTCATCTGGATTGTCATTGGCTACAGCCTCGCCTTTTCCGTGGGCGGCAACGGCTTCATTGGCTCGCTTGAAAATGTCATGTTCAATGGCTTGCTCGATTCTGTCCGTGAGGGGCAGACAACCGGCGAGCTTGCCTTTGCGCTGTTCCAGATGACATTTGCCATCATCACCCCTGCCCTGATCGTCGGTGCATGGGTTGAACGCGCCCGCTTTGGCTGGGTGGTGGCGTTCAGCGCCTTATGGTCGCTGTTGATTTATGTTCCCGTGACCCGCTGGGTTTGGGGCAGCGGCTTTCTGGCCGACCAGGGCGTCATCGATTTCGCCGGCGGCATTGTTGTGCACACCACGGCTGGTATTTCAGCGCTGGTTGTTGCGCTCATGCTTGGAAAGCGCATTGGCTTTCCCAGAACGCTTATGCTCCCGCATAGCCCCGCACTCACGGTAGCCGGTGCCGGCCTGCTCTGGGTCGGCTGGTTTGGTTTCAACGGCGGATCGGCTTTGGCCGCAAATGACGCTGCCGCCAGCGCGATTATCAACACCCATGTCGGGGCTTCAGTGGCAGCGATTGTCTGGTTGATGATTGAACGTATCAAGGTCGGCAAAGCCACCGCAGTCGGCTTTGCAACGGGTGCAGTCGCTGGCCTTGCGACGATCACACCGGCAGCAGGGGTGATCGGCCCCGGCGGCGCAATAATTCTCGGCATATTGGCAGGCGTCGTCTGCTTCTGGTTTGTTGGCCTTGTCAAAGGCACGCTGAAAATCGATGACTCGCTCGACGTTTTTGCCGTCCACGGTATCGGCGGGATACTTGGTTCCGTCCTGCTGGCGGTCTTTGCAAGTGAGGCGCTTGGCGGCGCTGGCTATGCCGAAGGTGCGGGAATGGCATCGCAATTGTGGGTTCAGGTGACGGCCGTGGCCATCGTCGGCGCCTATTCCGCCGTGGTGACCCTCATCATCGGCTATCTGGTGTCGATGGTCGTACCGATGCGTGTCAGCGAAGATCAGGAGCGCGATGGGCTTGATATTTCAAGCCACGGCGAACGCGCTTGGGATTTGGATTAAGCCGCCGCTGACTTGGCCTAATGCATCAGCGCATATGGGCTGACCGGCTTCGGCAACGTAATGCTACATAGCCCTTGATCGCGTTGCTACGCGACCAAGGGCAATTTCTTGTAAATGTAAACTTAGGGTCAATCGCCCGTCAGGATGCGGTCCATCAACTGCTGCACAGTTGGGACGAAACCGTTCGAATAGAACGGATCCTTACCGAACAGATAAGCGCTGTGCCCTGCGAACATCAGGTTTTCGTCGATAGGCGCGCCGTGCGCAATATTCTGCAATGCCTTTTGAATGCAGAAGCTGCGCGGATCAGCGAGACGACCCGTCGAATTATTGTCATGGTCTTTCCACGACGAAAATCCGCAATGCGACAGACAGCCCATGCAGTCCTTCTGATCCTTGCGAATGACTTCGCCCGACGGCGGCGTCACAAAGACCAAGGTGCTGTCTGGCGTCTTCAAGGCGACAGTAAACCCGCGTGCATCCCATTCGCGTGCCTTCATCAGGTCCGCAGGCTTCACCCAGAAATTCTTGCCCTTCACGCCGACATCCAGCTGCGCGGTGTGGTCCGCATCGGCGGCCTGCACATAGGCAATCTGGCGTTCTGAACGGGCCTGCAACTCAAGCAGGAACGGATTGATGACCGCGCTTGAATAGAAACCTGTTGGCGAAAACTGATGCAACAGCACGCCGTCTTCAGGAATTTTCGTTAGCGCGTCTTTCCAACCCTGTGGAATGGGGCTTTCTTGCGTCAGCAATGGCCGCGTACCGAGTTGGAATGCGATTTGCCCAAGCTCTGGATTATCAATCCAGTTGTTCCAGTCGCGCAAGAACCACACGCCGCCCGCCATGACGATGGGCACGTCGTCCGAAATGCCTTCGGCGCGCATGACATCACGCAGCGCCTTTACGCGCGGATAGGGATCCTCGGGGCTGCGCGGATCTTCCGCGTTGGAAAGCCCGTTATGGCCACCGGCCAACCATGGATCTTCGTAAACCACTGCGCCCAACCATTCGGGCACCTTGTGATAGGCGCGTTTCCACAATGCACGGAATGCACGCGCGGAGCTGACGATAGGCAGATAATATACGCCATATTGCGCCGCAATTTCGGAAAGCTTGTAAGGCATGCCCGCGCCGCATGTGACGCCAGTGACCATCCCCTTGGTCGCTTCCAATATGCCGTGCAAAATGCGCTGCGATCCGCCCATTTCCCAAAGCACGTTGATATTGATGGCGCCTTTGCCATTGGCCATTTCATGCGCCAGGCGAACCTGCGCGATGCCGCCACGGATGCCGTATTCCACCAGCTCTTCATGGCGTTCTGCGCGTGTTTTCCCGTGGAAAACCTGCGGGATCATCTCGCCATTTTCATCATAGCTGTCGGCATTCACCGCTGACACAGTGCCAATGCCACCGGCGGCAGCCCATGCGCCAGAACTTGCGTGATTGGTAGCGGCAACGCCCTTGCCACCTTCGACCAAAGGCCAAACTTCGCGGCCACCATAGATAATGGGCTTCAGACCCTTGAACACAACCACAACCCCTAAATATTTATCTCAAAAGCGCCGTTCAGCGCGCTTCCCTGATGGCGCGCTATCGCAATTATCTAGCTTTGTCGCGCAAAATCGGCACGTTTCATGGCGGAACCATATAGCTGCCGATATCGCGCAAACATTGTCTCCTCATCATATAGTGCGCAGGCCAGATTGCGGTTGGCGCTGCCCAGTTTTTCCCGAAGTCCGGCATCATTTGCCAGCTCGCTAATGGCTTGCGCCAAAGATGCCTCATCGGTGCGCGGGATGATGAACGGACGGTTTTCGCGTGCGACGATATTTTTTACGTCGCCAACGTCGGTAGATACCACCGGAAGGGCGCTCGTCATCGCCTCCAATAGTGAGATTGGATATTGCTCGCTATCCGACGACAACGCAAAAATATCGAACAGGCGAATATAGCGCGCCGGGTCACGTAAGAAGCCGGGCATCATCATACGGTCTGATATGCCAAGCCGCTCTGCCTCTGCCGTGATGGCATCACGCTCTGGCCCATCGCCCACAATCGCGAGCCGGACATTTGGCCCTGCCGCCGCAACCGCGCGCACAAGCCGCGGAAGATTTTTGCCGGTACGCAGCCCTGCGATCGTGCCGACCACAATCTCTCCATTGCGTTTCTGAAAACCTGGAAAAGATCCGCGCTGCGGCCGCCGGTTAAAATGTTCGGTATCGATGCCATTGGGGAAACGACAAATCTTGTCCAGCGGCTGATGCCATATGGTTCGGGCGATATGCTCAAGCGTTTTCGAAGGAACGACCAGCGCATTGCAACGCTGCAAGGCAATCGTGCGAAACCAGTTGCGCCGCTTTTTCAGCCGGTCGATTTCGTCATCGTTGAACCCGTCTTCATGGTGGATCAATGGCGGCAAGTTCATGCTGCGCGTAAACAATGTATGCGCCATCACCCCATCCATCGCACCCCAATTATATGTCAAAACGAGATGGAATTTTTTCATATATTGGGCGAGCTGACGATAGCGGCCAATGGCGGGCATCCCTTTCAGCGAGGGCGCCGCATCTTTCGGGAACGTGACCTTCACGCGCCGGTCAATCGCGTCGGCCGCGCCAAAGGCATCATCAACCGCCGATAAAACGCTATGTTCGGCCTGATCGCCAAAATGGTTCATAAGGCGAACCGTGCGCGATTCCTGACCGCCAAGGTTAAAGCTGCTGTGCAAATGGAGGATGCGGACCGCCGCCATACTTGCCTTTCCTTCTCGCACCGCCCAGATGCTTTGAATGATTATCGAACCTGTGCACTCTCCCTACCGTCCTGATCCACAAATCGCCAGTCTGGGCGAAAAAATTGGTGATCCCGTGCGCGCGGCAAACTTTCCCGAGACGACATTGCGTTTTCGCAACGACCGTTGGGCGGCAACTGTTGGGCTGGATGGATATGACGACGCGGCGTGGATCCGCCATTTCGGGCGTTTTGAACCGCTCCCCGATAATATGCCCGAGCCTTTGGCGCTTAGGTATCATGGCCACCAGTTCCGCGTGTACAATCCGGAGATTGGCGATGGACGGGGATTTCTGTTCGCGCAGCTGCGTGACGGCTATGACCGGCTGCTTGACCTTGGGACTAAAGGTTCTGGCACCACCCCGTACAGCCGGCGCGGCGACGGAAGGCTGACCCTGAAAGGTGGTGTGCGTGAGATATTGGCCACCGAAATGCTGGAGGCGCTTGGGGTCAACACCTCCAAAACATTCTCGCTGATTGAAACCGGCGAAGAATTGATCCGCGGGGATGAGCCCTCGCCCACCAGATCCGCCGTCATGGTGCGGCTCAGCCATAGCCATATACGCTTCGGGACGTTCCAACGCATCGCGGCGGAGGGCAATGAAGCGCTGATGCACAAGCTCATCCATTATTGCCTCGAACATCTCTACTGCGCCGAGGTTTCCGACAACCCCGCGGCACAGTTGTTGGGGCTCGCGGTCGATCGCGTGGCCGACCTTGCCGGGTCGTACATGGTCGCAGGCTTCGTCCACGGCGTGCTCAACACCGACAATATTAACATCACGGGCGAAAGCTTTGACTATGGCCCGTGGCGTTTCACCGAAAAATGGGACCCAAGCTTTACGGCAGCCTATTTCGACCAATCCGGACTTTATGCGTTCGGCCGACAAGCCGAAGCATTGCATTGGAACCTTGGGCAACTCGCGGTTGCATTGCGATTGGTGTCGGACGCACCGCCGCTGATTGCCGCACTAGAACGCTTTCCCGACCTGTATCAACAATCGGTCATTCGCCGGTTTTTATGGCGACTGGGCGTTGTGTCGAAGGGCGCAGACGAGGATAAGCGCCTTGTCGAAGCCGCCGAACGCGCGATGGTCCGCGATCAAATCCCCATCGCCGCATTTTTCCACGGCTACAGAGGTGGAAAGACAGGCGCATTCGCAACGAAGGGGCCAGACCAAGCCGCATTTGAAGACATCTTGCGCGGTTATGCGCCAGTGAATGCATCGGACGATTATTGGGCAAGCAACCCCGTCTGCGCGATGTTGATCGATGAGGTCGAGATGATTTGGGACGCCATTGCCCAAAAGGATGACTGGCAGCCTTTATATCGAAAACTGGCGCATATTCAGGACTTAGGCCAAGCTCTAAAACATAACGGCCAATAGCCGATGGTAACTGCGTTGGTCTCGCGCGCGAAACGGGTAAGCTGCGGCGACGAGCCAAGGTACCGCTTAAAAATCGGCACCGATAAAGTTCTTCTAACCCATGGCCAACTAATCCTGTTTTGAAGCTTGGACGGCGGCCGTCCATTTTGGCGCCATGGAAAAAGCACGAGTCTATTTGGTGGGCGCTGGCCCCGGTGACCCCGACCTGCTGACGGTGAAGGCTGCGCGGTTGATCGCGTCGGCCGACGTCGTTGTGCATGATGGCCTTGTCGACGCCGCGATTATGGCGCTTATTAGCCCGTCCGCACGCCTGATTTCAGTCGCAAAAAGCCGGTCGCGCCATTCAGTCCCGCAGGATGGCATTAACGACATTCTGGTGCGTGAGGCGCAGGTTGGCCGGATCGTTGTCCGGTTAAAGGGTGGCGATCCGTTTATTTTTGGACGCGGTGGCGAAGAAGCCGAAGCCTGCCGTGATGCAGGAATAGATGTTGAGGTTGTACCCGGCATCTCTGCGGCCATGGGCGGCGCTGCGGCCACTATGCTGCCACTCACGCACCGCGATGCCTCCAGCGCCGTCACCTTCGTCGCTGGCCAGTGCAAGGGCCTGACCGACCAGAATTGGGCTGGCCTTGCCGGTAAGGGTCGCACGCTGGTCATTTACATGGGCGTTGCGACCGCAGCGGATATTACCGAAAAGCTGATTTCCGACGGCTTGTCGCCCGATACACCCGTTGCGGTGCTCGAACGCGCGACGCGGCCCGATGCGCGCGCGATGCAAACGATCCTCACCGATTTGGGCGACATGATTAAACGTGAAGACGTCCAATCGCCTGCGATCATCGTTGTCGGCGACGTTGTCCTCAAATCCGATGCCGAAAACCGGCTCAAACATTTTGCCAAACAGGCGGAGAAAATTGCGTGAAGTTACTTACTGGAAATGAATTGCGCTCTGGCGCTGTGACCTGGTGGACGGGCAGCGGCTGGTCGCTCCATGTTGAAGATGCGGTTGATGTCGGTGAACATGGCGAAGCCGTGCTGCATGCCGAGGAAGGCGCACGCCGTGTGAACGCGCCCTACATCATCGACGCGGTTGCAACACCCCAAGGCCCCCGCCCCGCGCATATCAAGGACAGGGTCCGTGCGCTTGGGCCAACGGTGCGGCCAGACCTTACATTAAAACCCGCTGACCCAGCGGCAGGCGACTGGATAATCTGATATGTATAAATATGACCATTTCGACCAATCGATCGTCGATGCGCGCGTTGCCGAATTTCGTGATCAGGTAAACCGGCGTATCGCGGGTGAGATTACGGAAGACCAGTTCAAGCCATTGCGGCTGATGAACGGTCTGTATCTGCAACTGCACGCCTATATGCTGCGCGTTGCCATCCCCTATGGCACGCTCGACAGCCGGCAGATGCGGATGCTTGCGCATATCGCGCGCAAATATGACCGCGATTATGGCCATTTCACAACGCGCCAGAATATCCAATATAACTGGATCAAGCTTGAGGAATGCCCGGATTTACTCGCAGAACTGGCAACGGTTGAAATGCATGCCATTCAAACGAGCGGCAATTGCATTCGCAACATTTCGTCGGACCAATATGCAGGGGCGGCGGCGGATGAAGTGGCTGATCCGCGTCCATGGGCAGAATTGCTGCGCCAATGGTCCACATTCCATCCAGAATTCAGCTATTTGCCGCGCAAGTTCAAGATTGCGGTCATCGCATCCCCCGAAGATCGTGCCGCCATGCGCTTGCATGACATCGGGCTAGAGCTTGTGCGTCATAACGGCGAATTGGGTGCGCGCGTATTCGTAGGTGGCGGCATGGGCCGTACACCAATGATTGCGCCAGAGATCAATCCGTTCGTTAAAGCCGACGACCTGCTGAGCTACATCGAAGCCTGCTTGCGCGTGTACAATCGCTACGGCCGCCGCGACAATATCTACAAGGCGCGTATCAAGATACTCGTCCACGAAATTGGCGCAGACGAATATCGCCGTCAGGTTGCGGAAGAATTCGCCCATGTCAAAACGCTGGGCATCGATCCGCCATTGGCAGAGCTGGAACGCATCAGCGCCTTCTTTGCACCGCCTGCATTTGATGCAGCAGACGTAGAACCCGATCGCAGCGACCCCGATTTCGCGGTTTGGCTCGATCAGAATGTGAAGCCACACAAACAAGCGGGTTACGCAATCGTTAACATCAGCCTGAAGCCCATTGGCGGTATTCCGGGTGATGCCACATCGGCGCAAATCGATGTGATGGCTGACCTTGCCGAGCAATATGGCTTTGACGAATTGCGCGTCACCCATGCACAGAACATCGTCCTGCCACATGTGGCCAAACGGGATCTGCACGCGGTGTGGCAAGCATTGCGCGAAGCCGATTTGGCAAATGCCAATCTTGACCTGATCAGCGATATCATCGCCTGCCCCGGTCTCGATTATTGCAGCCTTGCCAACGCCCGTTCGATCCCCGTCGCACAGAAAATTGCGACGCGCTTTGCCGATATGGACCGGCAACGCGATTTGGGCGAGCTGAAGCTTAAAATCTCCGGCTGCATCAATGCCTGCGGACATCACCATGCGGGTCATATCGGCATATTGGGTGTCGACCGGAAGGGTGTTGAAAATTATCAGCTGACCTTCGGCGGCTCTGGCGCGGAAGACGTTAGCATCGGGAAAATCATTGGCCCCGGCTTTGATGAAGACGGCGTTGTCGACGCGGTCGAGAAAGCTACCGAAGTCTACAAGACGCTGCGTGAAGGCGATGAACGTTTCATCGACACATATCGCCGTGTCGGCCTCGAACCATTTAAGGAGGCGATCTATGGTTGAGTTTCGCTATCGCACCGATGAAGTCACTGAACAGCCATCGGTTACGCTCGATGCCTTTTTGGACCAGTCGAACGCAACCGCAGTCCGGCTGGAACCCGATGATGATGCACGCGCACTGATCCCGTTTCTGGATCGGCTCACGCTTATCGAAGTTGCCTTCCCAAAATATCGTGACGGGCGCGGCTACAGTTCCGCGCGCATCTTGCGTGAAGCGGGTTACACCGGCGAACTGCGCGCACAAGGCGATGTTCTGGTCGACCAAATTGCGTTCATGCGGCGCTGTGGCTTTGACAGCTTTGCACCCGAAGCGTCGTTAAATCCCGAAGCCATCGCGCGCGCGCTTTCGACCTATGACCAATTTTACCAAAAGGCCGCGGACGCCGCGGTTCCGGTTTGGAAGCTACGGCATGGGTGAACAGGTTCGCATCGCCGACCGTATCAACACCGCACCACGTTATACTGAGGTGGACGCCGTTCGCCTCAACAACATGTTCCGTGGGCGCGATACCGTCGAGATGCTGACCGTCTTGCTGCTTGAAAATATGTTGGGTGATGCGGCGATAGTCTCCAGCTTCGGGGCAGAGAGCGCTGTTTTGCTGCATCTGATTGCCAGCATTGATCCCGCCACGCCTACATTGTTCCTCGACACTGGGAAGCATTTTCCCGAGACGATTACCTATCGCGAGGAACTGCGCTATATCCTTGGCCTATTGGACCTGCGCATCATCGCCCCCGACCCTGCGCATCTGGCGCAAAAGGATGGGACTGGCCTGCGCTGGTCTTATGATCCCGATGGCTGCTGCGAAATCCGCAAAGTCCTTCCGCTAAAGGCTGCGCTTGCGGGCTTTGATGCCCAGTTTACGGGCCGAAAAGCCTTTCAGTCCGCAACCCGCAAGGCGCTGCCACGGTTCGAAATCGAGGAAGGCCGCTTGAAGGTCAACCCGCTTGCCGATTGGGACAAGGCCAAGATCGAAGCCTATATGGCCGAGCACGCACTGCCTGTGCACCCTCTGGTCGCGCAGGGCTATCCGTCGATTGGCTGCTCACCCTGCACCACGAAGGTTGCGCCAGGCGAAGACCCGCGCTCGGGTCGCTGGAAGGGCTGGGACAAGGTTGAGTGCGGAATTCATGCGGCCGTCACGCCGCTGGATGACAGCGCAAACGACCCGATCTTTTAACCGGCGCGCGCATTTAATCCTTCTGGAAAAAATAGGCCTGAATGTCCGCTGCAATACGCGCGGGACGAAGTGTTTCAGCGTCGATGCAGCACCAGCTTGATTTAACCTCAGCCAACACGTCTTCACCGCGCTTGATGACCGTTTCGTAAAACGACCGAGCACCCTGCACCTTTTCAAGAACCACGGACGCGATAACGACATCATCAAGAAACGCCGGCTTCCGGTAGGTGATCTCGTGCTTCAATGCGACCCACAGATATTTGGCAGCAGCCTAAGGCGGGGCAAGCTTGTTCCAATGCGCCAGCACTGCATCCTGCGCCCAGTTCAAATAGCGCGCGTTATTAACGTGCCCCATGAAATCGATGTCTGAAGGCAGTACGCCGATACGGTGAAGATGCAGGTGAGCGGTTGTCATAAGGCTTTCATCATAAACGTTAAGAGAGGGTGCTACCGCCCTATTGCGGCAAAACCATGAATAGATGCTGGCTATTACGGACAATGCGAAAGATTTTAAATTTCTGCGAACACCGCTTGGTTCTGACATGAACTTGCAACACCCGTTCCGCGATCCCACATGACGCATATGGACCGCCCGAAACGAAAAAGCTGGAGCGATTTGCCTGCCTATCGCTGGTCGATGGTCATTTTGGGTTGGGCGCTGATCATTACGGCGCCAGTTATCAGCTGGCTTCCAGGTCCAGGCGGTCTGGCGCAGTTTATCATCGGGCTTGGCGTGGTTCTCAAACATTCGCTTTGGGCCAAGAAGCGATATTCGCGGCTTTCAAAGATCCATCCGGAATATGCGCGCTGGGCCAATTGGGCACTGCGGCGCAACAAGGTCAAAGGCCGCCCGCCCTTTCCCGACGTCAAACGCGATATCCTGTACCTGTTCCGTCGCGACGACGTCGACATGAAAATGCCCTGACCTGTGTTGACTTTTAGCCTTTCGGACCGTATCGGCCACTGCAACAGAAGCGGTCGCTGCGCAGATTCGGCGGCCCTTTTCATTTCAAGACGCAAAAAATTTAAGGATTACAGTCATGAAGCGCACTTTTCAGCCGAGCAATCTCGTGCGTGCCCGTCGCCACGGTTTTCGTCTCCGTATGTCGACCGCCGCTGGCCGCAACATCCTGAACGCACGTCGCGCACGCGGCCGCAAGAAACTCTCGGCTTAATCCCCGAGCAGGCGGACCGCGAAATGCGCGGTTACAGCGTCATCAAAAAAAGGTCAGACTTTCTGGCCGCCAACCGGGGGAAGCGATATGCAACTCCCGGTTTTGTTTTGCTGGTTCGCGACAGACAGGACGACAATCCTGCAATCCGGCTAGGCATCACCATCACCAAAAAAGTCGGTAACGCCGTTATCCGCAACCGCATGCGCCGCCGCTTCCGCGCGCTGGCGCAGGAAATGCTCGCCGATAAAGGCAAGGCAGGCGCGGATCATATTCTAATCGGTCGCGACAGCGGCATCGAACGCGATTTCGACGCCTTGCGGGCGGATATGGTCAAGGCGTTGGGGAAACTATGCGCATGATTGCAAAGCTGCTCATCTTATGCGCACGCGCGTGGCAAATTGGGCCGTCGCGCATTTTACCGCCGACCTGCCGGTACAGCCCCAGCTGCTCGGCCTATGCAATAACGGCACTTCAAAAACATGGCGCAATTAAGGGTGGCTGGCTGGCCCTCAAACGGCTATTGCGCTGCCAACCTTGGGGTGGGCATGGATATGATCCAGTGCCATGACGCCCAATTGATTGATTAACGGGGATTTACACGTGGACGATAAACGCAACCTGATTTTTGCAGTCTTGCTGACAGGCCTTATCCTGTTCGGATGGCCTTATGTCGCCAGCTATTTCTTTCCAACCCCCGCCCCTGTGACCAGCAGCGCCACGACCGCAGCCAGCCCAGCTGGCGCGGCAACGTCGGATGTGCATGTCGAGGCAGCACCTGCAAAAGCACAGGCTGTTCCGCTGAGCAGCGCGCTTCAGTCAACAGCCCGCATCTTGGTGGAAACGCCAAAGTTGAAGGGTTCGGTCAATCTTGAAGGCGCAAAAATTGACGACCTGTTGTTGCTTACCCACCGCACCGCACTCGCCAAGGATTCGGCTCCAGTGCGCCTGTTCGCACCATCGGGCACAAAAGATGCCTATTTTGCGCGCTTTGGCTGGGCTGGCACTGGCGTAACGGTTCCTGATGATAAAACCGTCTGGACGCCAAGCGGCAATAAGCTGACTCCAACAACGCCCGTGACATTAAGCTGGACCAACACCCTTAATCAGAAGTTTGATATCGCACTGTCGATTGACGAAAACTACATGATTACCGCAAAGCAGACCTTCACCAATGGCGGCACTACCCCAGTTGAGATCGCAAATTTTGCGTTGCTGAGCCGCACCGGGAAGCCAGCCGACGCGACATCTGGTGGATCCATATTCACGCATATCCACATTGGTCCAATGGGCGTTTTTGACGAAAAGCCCAATTATGATTGGGGCTATGTCGACGTAGAAGAAAACAAAGGCGAAACATCCTTCACCAGCACGGGTGGATGGCTTGGCTTCACCGACAAATATTGGCTCGGTGCACTTATCCCTGACCAAAAAACGCCCGTATCGGCCAAGTTCCGTGCCAGCGGCGATGTCTATCAGGCGCAAGTCATTCCAACACGCTATACCAGCGTCGCGCCAGGTGCGTCCCTTAACAGCGGCTCGCGCCTGTTCGCCGGTGCCAAGGAGATGGCCGTTCTTGACGCCTATGCAAAGAATCTGGGCATTCCATATCTCGACTACGCCATAGATTGGGGCTGGTTCTGGTTCATCGCCATTCCGTTCTTCTGGATCCTGCATTGGCTGTTCGGCCTTTTCGGAAACTTTGGTTTGGCCATTATTGGTCTAACGATCATCGTTCGTGGCTTCATGTACCCCGTGGCGCAGAAGCAATTTGCGTCGATGGCGCAAATGCGTGCGGTTCAGCCTAAGCTGAAGGCGCTGCAAGAGCGTTGGAAGGATGACAAGCCACGCCTGCAGCAGGAAATGATGAAGCTGTACAAGGATGAAAAGGTAAACCCGCTGGCGGGCTGCCTGCCTATCTTGCTGCAGATTCCTATCTTCTTCGCGCTGTACAAGATTCTGCTGCTGTCGATCGAAATGCGTCACCAGCCGTTCGTGCTGTGGCTGAAGGATTTGTCGGCACCGGATCCGTTGACACCGATCAACCTGTTTGGACTGCTGCCCTTTGACCCGCCATCGTTCATTGCCATTGGCATTTTGCCAATATTGCTTGGCGTAACAATGTGGCTGATGCAGCGCCTGAATCCGCAACCTATGGACGAAGTGCAAAAGCAGGTATTTGCCGTGATGCCATGGTTCCTGATGTTCATCATGGCGCCGTTTGCCGCCGGACTTCAGCTGTATTGGGTCATGTCGAACATCGTGTCGATTGCGCAGCAAAAGTGGCTCTATTCACGCCACCCGGTGTTGCGGGAGCAGATGGCGCGTGATGCGCAAGAAAAAGCGGCAGCGAAAGCCAAGGCAAAAACGTGAGCGCCGATGTCATTGCGGGAATAGCAGAACCGAACCGGATATTTTCCGGTCCGGTTACGTTCCTGAAATCAGCGCCGAAGCTGGAATTTCTGCCGGACCCAACGGTCCCAGAAATTGCCTTTGCGGGTCGGTCGAACGTTGGCAAGTCCAGCCTGATTAATGCGTTGGTGAACCGCAACAACCTTGCGCGCGCGTCCAACACGCCGGGCCGCACGCAAGAGCTGAACTTTTTCGATGTTGGTGAGCCGGCACTGTTCCGCATCGTCGACATGCCGGGCTATGGCTATGCCAAAGCCCCCATCAAGACGGTTCAGCAATGGCGTTACCTGATTAACGACTATCTGCGTGGCCGCGCGGTGTTAAAGCGTGTGTTTGTGCTGATCGACAGCCGCCATGGCATTAAAGAAGTCGACCATGAAATCATGAAAATGCTCGACGCGGCTGCGATCAGCTACCGGATTGTGCTGACCAAGACCGACAAGATCAAAGCGTCTGAGCGCGAAGCGGTTGAGGCGGACACCATGGCAAAACTGCGCAAGCATGTCGCAGCCTATCCCGAACTTTCGGTGACATCGGCGGAAAAGCGCGGGGGCATTGATGAATTGCGCGCGGCTGTGTTGGAAGCCGTCGCTTCTTAGGGTCAGGACCTATGAAACTGATTATCGGAAACAAAGTCTATTCAAGCTGGTCGCTACGCGGCTGGCTTGCAGCCAAGCAATCGGGGCTGCATTTTGACGAAATCATTGTTCCGCTGTTCGCCGACGGCTGGGAAGAGCGCAAACGCGAAGACGACCTTGCGCCATCATCGGGCAAGGTGCCGACCTTGTGGGATGGAGAGGCGGTGATCTGGGACAGCCTTGCGATCATCGATTATCTCGCGGACAAGGTGGGGCGGGATCGCTTTTGGCCCAAGGACGAAGTCGCGCGCGGCATGGCGCGGTCCATGACGGCGGAAATGCATGCGGGCTATACCGCCCTGCGCCGGGAATTCCCGATGAATACGCGCAAGACCTTTCACGACGTCACGATATCCGAAGAGACCCGGAAAGACGCAGTGCGCATATTGCAAACATGGGCCGAAGCCCGCTCGCGCTTTGGCAAAGACGGGCCATATTTGTTTGGCACATTCAGTGCAGCGGACATCATGTTCGCACCTGTCGTGACGCGTTTTGTGACCTATGGCTTCACCCTGCCCGGTTTCGCCGAAAGCTATGCAGAAACGATTATGGCGCATCCGTGGATGGAAGAATGGTACGCTGCCGCCGCAGAGGAACCATGGACGATCCAGCGGATTGAGGACGCGGTTACGTAACGCAATTTGAAGCACACTCATGCGTCATCCTGAACTTGTTTCAGGATGACGTGCGACGTGGCTTGTTATCCTGAAACAAGTTCAGGATGACGATAGTTCATGCATTGTGGAGCACGTCCTAAAACCGACTTCCGTCTTTTCTCCGAAATCCGGTTCCGTTGAACAAGTGCATGTCAATGTCCGGATAATGACAATCGGATGCCGCCGGGCGGCCTATCGCGATAAAAACGCAGTCTTGGTCGCTTTCGTTGATCAGCACATGCCCATTTTCAACGCCTTTTGGGAATGCAGCAACATCGCCGGGACGCATGGTGTGACGACCGTCATTCTCGACGAGTATGGCTTCGCCGGAAAGCATGATGACCATTTCATCTTCATCTTCGTGCCAGTGTCTTTGCGACGACCATGCGCCCGGTTTCAAGACCACATGACTGGCACCGAACTCGGTCAAGCCGGAGGGCGGTGCAAGTCGACGATACAATCTGCCTGACACTGCGCTTGCATAGGCTGCGGGATATCCCGTTGCGTTGGTTTGCGGAATGGCTTCAATATCTACCTTCGGCATCGCGATCCCCTAGCCGCATTGTGCGCGATGCAGCAGCTTCTGGTCAGCCAGAACAAGCGCCATCATCGCCTCGACCACTGGCGTGCCGCGGATGCCCACACACGGGTCGTGGCGGCCCTTTGTGACGATGTCGGTCGCATCGCCGTCGCGGGTGACAGTTTCCACGGGCGTGAGGATTGAGGAGGTCGGCTTAAACGCGACCCGCACCAGCACCGGCTGTCCTGTGGAGATACCACCCGCAATTCCGCCTGCATTATTGGCGAGGAATTCGGGATGGTTCGATCCTTCCGAAGAGGGCCGCATCCGGTCGGCATTTTCTTCACCACGCAAACGCGCTGCGCCAAAGCCTGCGCCGATTTCGACGCCTTTAACAGCGTTGATGCTCATCATCGCTGACGCCAATTCGCTGTCGAGTTTCGCATATAATGGTGCGCCCCAACCGGGTGGTACGCCGGTGGCGACGCATTCAATGACGGCGCCGAGCGATGATCCCGCCTTGCGCGCCTCATCCACCAATTTCTCCCACCGGCCGGCAGCGGCTTCGTCCGGGCAGAAAAAGGGGTTTTTGTCGATCTGGGCAGCCTCAAAATTATTGCGGTCGATGGCGTCGCCGCCGATTTCTGCAACATAAGCGATGATTTTGACGTCAGGCATGACCGCCCTTGCCACCGCGCCAGCGGCCACACGTGCAGCGGTTTCACGCGCGCTTGAACGTCCGCCACCGCGATAATCGCGAAAGCCATATTTTGCGTCATAACTATAATCGGCATGACCGGGGCGATAGGCCTTGGCCACGTCAGAATAATCTTTGGACCGCTGGTCAACATTTTCGATCATCAGCGAAATGGGTGTTCCCGTGGTCCGCCCTTCAAACACGCCTGACAAAATCCGCACCGCATCTGGCTCTTGCCGCTGCGTTGTGAAGCGCGAAGTCCCGGGACGACGCTTGTCCAAAAATGGCTGAATGTCCGCTTCGGACAAGGCAAGTCCGGGAGGGCAACCATCGACCACTGCGCCAAGCGCAGGACCGTGGGACTCTCCCCAAGTCGTGAAGCGAAAAACGCGTCCGAAAGTATTAAAGCTCATCTGCTGATTCCGACTTCTTCATATGGACCGAACGATAGTGCACCAACCCGTTGCGATGCCCCGCGATCATTTTGTGATGTCGATATCAGGAGCATCCTCCTGCTTCATGCCGACGGTGTGGTAACCCGCATCGACATGGTGAATTTCGCCGGTAACACCAGCGCCCAGATCGGACAGGAAATACAACGACGACGCACCAACGTCATCAATGGTCACATTGCGGCGCAGCGGCGTGTTCAGTTCATTCCATTTCAGGATATAACGGAAATCACCAATGCCCGACGCCGCGAGCGTCTTGATCGGTCCAGCCGATATCGCGTTCACGCGAATACCCTGTGGCCCGACATCATTCGCCAGATATTTAACCGACGTTTCCAATGCCGCCTTGGCCACGCCCATGACGTTGTAATGCGGCATGACCTTTTCTGCGCCATAATAGCTAAGCGTCAGCATCGATCCGCCACCTTCACCGGTTTCGGGATCAAGTGGCTTCATCATCGCGGCAGCGCGCTTGGCAACGGCGGTAAAGCTGTAGACGCTGATGTTCATCGTCATCAGGAAGTCGTCCAAGCCTACGTCGAAATATTTGCCGCGCAGTGCTTCTTTGTTGGTGAAACCGATCGCGTGCACCACAAAATCAATATTGGGCCATTTGGCCGCCAGCGTGTCAAAGGCGCGGTCGAGATTGTTCATATCGGCAACGTCGCAATCGATAAGAAAGTCACAACCGAGTTGTTCCGCCAATGGCCGAACGCGCTTTTCCATGACTTCGCCCTGATAGCTGAACGCCAATTCCGCGCCTTCGGCATGCAAACGCTTCGCAATGCCCCACGCTAGAGACTTGTCATTGGCGAGCCCCATAATCAGCCCGCGTTTGCCCGCCATCAATCCCGTCATAAAATCCTCATTCGTCAGGTGAATTTTGTTGCCGCTGCTTTAGTCCATTTTCATGGGCGTTGGCCAGTGCCGCGTTTAATTGCGCTCCTGTCACCAATCCGAGCCCAATAAGATAGAAGAAAATGAGTGCGACCATGACACCCGCAAGGCTGCCATATGTCAGGTCATAATTGCTGACGCTCGACAGGAAAACCGGCAAAAGCGCCGTGAGGCCAAGCCACCACATGCTTACCAAGGCTGGCCCTGGCCATTTGGGAAATGCGGATGACCGATATTTGGTCGGGGTTAGCCCCACAAAAATGACATAGATTGCGACAAATAATGTAATGAATGGAATGATACGCCCCCACGCGAAATAGCCAGAAACCATCTGCGCGGTGGGAATGTATCGGTAGACCAGATCCTCAACCGCGGTCACCACAACCTGCGCCGAAAAAGCGACCATCGCCAGGACAACCGAAGCGATGATCGCGCCGAGCGAACCCAATCGATAATGCCAGAACGCACGGCTGGGTGCCGCCCCATATGACCGATAGAGCACGTCGCGAAAGGTTTCGATCAGGCTGGCCGCTGTCCAAAGGCTGACGGCAGCGCTTAGCCATAGCAATGGCCCCGAACGCGCGGTCATGGCGGACTCGATGGGTTCTTTAAGCGCGGCTCCGACACTGGGCGGGACAGTCACGAAAAACGCTTCAATCAAGGCTAGGCCGGATTCGGTTTGTCCAACTGCGCCAGCGATGGCAGCGGCCACAACGCAGAATGCGAAAAGCGACACCAACGACAGATATGCGAAATTGCCCGCGTGAATGAAGCCGTCGCTATACACACCGACGGCGACACGCTTGGTCACTTCCACAACCTGACCCGTCAGCCCAAGGTGCGCGAACCATGTCGCTTCGCTTTCATCGGCATGTGCCGTAGCAGGAAGATGTGCCCGTGCCTCCGGTGACAGAGGCGAAATTTCAGACACCAAGATTTTCCCGGACATTATTGTCCGACAGGACACCCGCCAGACGTGCCAGTTCCGCGGGGTCTGGTGGCAAATGAATCATCAGCGTGACCAACTGGTCACCGCGTCCACCCGATTTGGTTGTGAAGCCCCGGCCCTTTATCCGCAGAACAGCACCGGAATTGGTACGCGGGGGGACGGTGAGCATGACTGCACCATCGACGGTCGGAACCCTCACCTTGCCGCCATCGACCGCTTCTTTGATCGAGATCGGCAGGTCAATCCGGATATGGTCGCCATCGCGCGCCAAATCGGGGTGCTTACCAAGCTTCAGCGTGACCATGGCATCACCATTGCCGCCCGGCCCAGGCTGACCACGCCCCGGAATGCGGATCTGCTGTCCGGCAACTAGGCCAGCAGGCAGCTTGAACTCAACGGTCTTGCCATCGCCCAGCGTAATGCGCTGCGGCGCGAGCGTTGCCGCATCCGTGAAGGACACCAAATGTTCATACGCAATATTCGCGCCCTTGGGTGGCGGCGCTTGCTGTGGACGAGGGCCAGCACCGGGACGGGCACCACCGCCGCCAAACAAGCCATCAAAAATATCGCCAAGGTCAATGCCGCCGCTGCCAAAGTCGAAATTGCCACCGCCCGGTCCGCCTTGGCTATATCCGCCGCCGCCAAAGGGGTTGCCACCGGCGAAGCGGGGTTGGCCGTTTTCGTCTATTTCGCCGCGGTCAAATTGCCCGCGCTTTTTGGGGTCCGATAACAAATCATACGCCTGCGTAATCTCGCTAAAGCGCTCCGAAGCTTTCGGATTGTCCTTGTTCTTGTCGGGATGCAATTCCTTCGCAAGCTTACGATAAGCGGATTTAATCGCTTTCTCGTCCGCGCCTTTGGAAACGCCTAATATCGAATAAGGATCAGCCATTCTTGTCCCTGTTTACCCTGCTTATCCGTCTTACATTGGTATTACAGTGCCCCAAGTCAACTCGGAAGCAGGGCGCTCGCGTGTTTTTTGCCGGTAATCTGGCGTAGCAGAAGATATAGCAGCAGGCCAATCGGCCCCGCCATCAACGTGAAGAAGAGTATCGGGACTTGAAGCCAGCGCGCAATCTGGTGCTGGTCTGCATTTCGCGCAATCCAGATGCCGACAAACAAATCGAACGCCAAATAATGGATCCAGCCGATCGTTGCGCCGCCCGGCGAGTCAAACAACGCCATAACCCCGGCTAAGGTCGTGAAGTCGGCAGGCGGCCGGCCTACGGGACCGCCATCGGAGATAAGTCCAGCCATCAACGGGATGATAAGACCGGCATATAGGCAGGCGAGCAACACCGTTCCTGCGAAAAATATATAAGGCACGACCCGTTCGCGCTTCGGACTGAGCGCCAAAACCACCCAAGCGAGCAGCGCCCAGGCATTTGCGACACCGAATATCATTTCCCAGTTCATTTTGTTTTCTAGCCCCTTTTAACCCGCACCAGTCTAGCCTATCGGTGGGCTATGGAAAGACCTGATCCTTTTAGCCTGTTCGACGATTGGTTTGCCGAAGCGCGGACCAGCGAAATCAACGACTCCAACGCAATGGCTTTGGCGACCACGGGCGCAGATGGGCAACCTTCGGTCCGCATGGTGCTGTTGAAAGGCCATGGACCCGACCTTGGCGACCATGGCGGGTTTGTTTTTTATACGAATTTCGAAAGCCGCAAGGCGATGCAATTGTCGGACAATGCGCAGGTGGCGCTGCTGTTTCACTGGAAATCGTTGCGGCGGCAAATCCGGATTGAGGGTGCAGCGAACCCCGTCGACGATGCAACCGCAGACGCCTATTTCGCCACCCGCTCGCGCAATTCGCAGCTGGGCGCATGGGCTTCGGACCAGTCGCGCCCATTGGCAGACCGCGCGACATTTGAAACACGTTTTGCTGAGGTAGAAGCCCGCTTTGAAGGGCAAGATGTTCCGCGCCCGCCGCATTGGTCGGGTTGGATGGTCAGCCCGCACCGCATCGAATTCTGGCAAGACCGCGAATTCCGCCTGCACGAACGCTGGGTATATGAACGCGACGGCGACGGCTGGACGACGGGCATGTTGTACCCATGAAGCGCCGCACATGAGCCTTGGGCATAGCCACCATCACGATACGCATGGTGAACTGACCAAACGTGCGGCCATCGCCAGCGTGTCGATGGCGCTGTTCTTGCTTGCGCTTAAGGTGTTTGCGGCGGCGGAGACAGGGTCCGTTGCGCTGCTTGGGTCATTAGCGGACACTGGCTTTGATGTTCTTGCCTCGCTGCTCACGCTGTTCAGCGTCCGTTACGCCGCGATGCCCGCCGATGACGACCACCGTTTCGGCCATGGCAAGGCGGAGGCATTGTCCGCTTTGGTGCAGGTTGTGCTCGTCATACTGTCGGCCATTCTGATTGCATGGCGCGCGATTGTGCGGCTTGGTACCCAGGAACCGACGTTCCATCCGGAATATGGCATTGGGGTCTCGCTCATTGCGATTGTGGCAACGCTCGGGCTGCTTGCCTATCAACGTCATGTTGTCCGCAAAACCGGTTCGGTCGCGATTCAAGCGGATCATGTGCATTATCAAAGCGACCTGTTGCTCAACATTGCCGTTATTGTCGCAATCGTCCTTGATACGATGCTGGGTGTGCGCGGTGCAGACCCATTGTTCGGTATCGCGATTGCAGCGTGGCTGTTGTGGGGCGCTTACAAGGCGGCGCGTCTGGCGTTGGACCAATTGCTGGATCGCGAATGGCCGCAGGAAAAGCGCCAGCGCTTCATCGAAGTTGCGATGCGCCACCCTGAACTGCGCGGCATTCACGACATGCGCACCCGTTCAAGCGGCGCACATGACTTTTGCCAGTTTCACGTTTGGGTCGACCCCGACATGACCGTCGCGACAGCGCACCATATCATGGACGAAGTCGAACAAGCGTTGATGGATGAATTCCCCGGCGTCGAAGTGCTGATCCACCCCGACCCCGAAGGCCACAAAGACGAAATGGGCTATATCCCATCCGAAACCATCGAACATCACGAGCATATGCATGACTGACTTGCCATATTATCACGTAGACGCCTTTGCCGATCGGCCGTTCACGGGCAATCAGGCAGCCGTCATGCCGCTTACGCACTGGTTGGATGACGCCGTGCTTCAGGCGATTGGTGAGGAAAACAACTTCGCCGAAACGGCATTCTATGTGCCCGACGAAACCGGCGCTGCCGATTATGAATTGCGCTGGTTCACGCCAGAGGTTGAAATCCGCCTGTGCGGCCATGCGACACTTGCGAGCGGGCATATCGTCTTGAGCGAAAACCCTGCGCTTGACCGGGTGACGTTCCGGACGCGCAAAGCGGGCATATTGGAAGTGCGGCGCGAAGGTGATGGTTATGCCGTCGCATTGCCGGCAATCCCGACGGAGCCGGTTAATAACCCCGAAATGATGCAGGCCATGGGCGGCAACCCCCTGTCGATGCGCAGCAACCCCGACAGCTATAATATGTTCGTTTATGCCACGGCGGCAGAAATTTTGGCACTGAAGCCGGATATGAAGACGCTTGCGGCACTTGGCGATGACAGCTTCACCGCCACAGCGCGCGGGCAAGACACCGACATTGTCAGCCGCGTCTTTGTTCCGGGTGCAGGCGTTGATGAAGACAGCGTTACCGGCAGTGCACATGCCGTCCTGACGCCTTATTGGGCTGCCGAGCTGGGCCGTGACAATTTTACTGCCTATCAGGCATCGGCGCGCGGCGGTTATCTTGGCTGTCGTCTGGATGGTGAACGTGTGTGGTTGTCAGGCCATTGCTTTACGGTAGTAAAGGGAATGTTCAGCTTGGGCTGACCATCACAGTCATTCCATTGTTCAAAGGATTATTCATGCGTAAATCATTGGCCATACTGGCTGCACTCGTCCTGTCCCCTGTTGCGATGGCTCAGGACGCGCCTCCGCCGCCACCGGCCGGTGGTGTGCCGCAGCCCGAGCAAATCTTCGCTTTTCTCGATGCAAATAAAGACGGCTTCATCGCTAAGGACGAAGCACAGGGACCATTGGTCCAGTATTTCGGGATGATCGATACCGATAAGGACGACAAGATTTCGATGGCTGAACTGAAAACTGCCTTGGAAGCAATGCGTCCGCCCGAGCCTACGCAAGGCTAGACCTAAGGCAAATAATTTTATCCTAAAATATTAGGATAAAACGCGCGGGCGGCCATCGGGCTTCCCGCGCGTTTTTAATATCAGGCTACAGTCGCCTTGCGGATGACGCCTGGATTCGCAGGTGGTTCGCCCTTTGGCAAAGCATCGATATGTTCCATGCCGCTCGCGACTTGGCCCCAGACCGTATACTGACGGTCAAGGAAGGTCGCATCGTCAAAGCAGATGAAGAACTGGCTGTTGGCCGTGTTCGGATCATTGGTACGCGCCATGGAGCATACGCCGCGCACATGCGGTTCAGCGTTGAATTCCTGCGCCAGATTTGGCTTGGACGAACCGCCCATGCCTGTGCCGTTCGGGCAACCGCCCTGCGCCATGAATCCGGGAATCACGCGGTGGAACTTCACACCGTCGTAAAAACCTTCGCCAGCCAGTTCTTTAATACGGGCAACATGGTTTGGTGCCAGATCAGGGCGAAGTTTGATAACAACGTCGCCGCTGTCGAGCGAAAGGGTAAGCGTTTCATCGGCCATATATATAATCCTTTAGGCTGGGGAAATGTTGACGGTGCCCTAGGGGATGCATTGCGCGCGTGCAAAGCCAAAATCATTGCAATTTAACGCTGCACGCTTAGGAGGGGCGCAATTACAACGTCCAGGCACAAAATTACGAATGGGAGGCCCGCACATGACAAGCGATATCGCCGACCCATTGACCATCGACACTGAAATTTTGGAGACGCTGGACGAAGACAACCGTCTGACCCGCGACTATGTCGACCGCGTGCTCGACGCCATGGAAGCCGGCGACGCCCAAGAAGTCTACCGGCTTGTTGAACCGCTCCACGAAGCCGACATTGCCGACCTTCTCGAGCTAACGCCGTCTGAACGGCGCGGCGACCTTGCCATCAGCATGGGCGAGCTGATGAGCGCCGAAGTGCTGGCCGAGGTCAATGACTATGTCCGCGAGGATATCATTGACGCCTTGCCCGCAGCGCAAGTTGCCGGGCTTGCCGGACAGTTAGACACCGATGACGCGGTCGCGATCATCGAGGATATGGAGGAAGAGGACCAGCAGGCCGTTCTTGCCGAGCTGGACCCCGAAGACCGCGCCGTCATCGAAGACGCGCTGTCCTATCCCGAAGAATCCGCTGGCCGTATCATGCAGCGCGAGCTTGTGGCGGTGCCAGAGCATATGACCGTGGGTCAGCTGATCGACTATCTGCGCGACCATCATGAGCTGACGACTGAGTTCTGGGAAGTGTTTGTCGTCGACCCGCAGCATAAGCCCGTGGGTACGTGCAAGCTCAGCTGGATCATGCGCAGCCAGCGCAAGGTTCCTGTCAGCGACATTATGAAGCACGAACAGACGCTGATTCCAGTTGATATGGATCAGGAAGAAGTCGCGCTTCGGTTCCAGAAATACGCGCTTATTTCTGCCGCTGTTGTCGATGGCGCAGGACGGCTCGTCGGCGTCATCACGGCCGATGACATCGTGCACATCATTCAGGAAGAAGCGGACGAGGATATCTTGCGGCTGTCTGGTGCCGGTGAAGGTGACATTAACGAGCCTATTTCCGATAGTTATAAAGCACGCGTGCGTTGGTTGATTGCCAATTTGGGCACCGCGATGGTGGCCAGCTTCATCATTGCGCAATTTGGTGCAGCGATTGAAACCATGGTCGCATTGGCTGTGCTTATGCCGATTGTTGCCTCCATTGGCGGTAACGCCGGCACGCAGACGCTTGCGGTGACGGTGCGTGCGTTGGCAACCAATCAACTTACGCAATCGAACACAATGCGGTCGATCTGGCGCGAGATTCGCGTCGCCCTGCTCATTGGCGCAACGATTGCGGTTATCGCTGGCTTCGGGGCGGGCATCATATTTGGCGATCAGTTGCTGGGCGGCGTTATTGCGGTGGCGATATTGTGCAATATCGCGCTGGCCGGTCTGTCGGGTGTTGCCATACCGGTTCTGCTTGATCGCTTGGATCAGGACCCTGCTGTATCAAGTTCGATATTCGTAACCATGATTACGGATTCCATGGGCTTCCTGATTTTCTTGGGGCTTGCGGTCTTCAGCGGTCTTGTCGGTTAACACTGCAGTTACCAAATAACCCCCATGGCTCTTAACATGACCAAAATCGCGTTCGGCGCGGAAAACCCGAAGCATTTGCGCGAGCGTCTCGCGGCTTATGCGCAGGATGGTGAAGTGCGCCTGACCACGCGTTATTTGCCCAAGCGCGTTGACGAAATGGCGGGTGGCTCGCTGTTTTGGATTCACACGCATACCATCATCGGCCGAAGCCCGATTTTGGGCTTTATGGAAAATGGTGCCGGTCGCCATTGGATCCGGCTTCAACCGCGCTTAATCGCGGTGCGTTCAACGCCAAAAAGGGCGCATCAGGGATGGCGCTATCTTGAGGAAGCGAACACGCCGCCGGATCTCGATTCTGTCGAAACCGATGGCCGTGACGAAATGTCCCCAAAGATGCTGGGCGAACTTATGAAGATGGGGCTGGTTTAAGCCGCTTCGCGTTTCGCCAACACCTTGTTGATGACATCTGCAAACGTCTCGGCGCTTTGTGCACCCGGAACCATGAATTTTTGGTCAAAGATGATCGCGGGGACGCCGGTGATATTCTGGTCCATCCAACAGGCCATTTCCGCACGCACGCTGTCGGTCAGCGCCGCGTCGGCGATCCATGCTGCCGCCACTGCGCGGTCCATCCCCTGCGCCTCGGCAATGTCGCACAAGACTTCGGTGTCGCTCACATCGCGGCGGTCCTGAAAATAGGCCTTGAACAAAGCCATTTTCAGATTCGTTTGTGCTTTCCATCCACGTTCGCTCCCAAAAATCGTCAGCAGCTTATGCGCATTGAACGTATTGTAGATGCGCATGCCTTCGCCATAGTTGAACGCAAAACCCAAGCTATCGCCAATATCGCTCAGCCGTTGCCGGTTGGCGCGGCTCTGTTCGGGTGTGCTGCCATATTTGCGGGCAATATGTTCGGCGGTGTCTTCGCCCTCAGGGGGCATATTCGGGTTGAGTTGAAACGGGTGCCAATGCGTTTCAACAGCAAGATCGCGGCCCACCAGCGTCAGCGCTTTTTCCACCTGCTTTAAACCGATGATGCACCACGGGCACACGACATCGGAGACAATATCAATGCGCAGCGGAATGGTGGTGCCGGTCATTGGGACACCCAATATTTCAAAAGGCTATGCGCAATCGCAAAAGGCGGCGGTGCATTGAAACGGCGGTCCGAAGCACCTTCCAGCGCAGCACGGGCTTCTTCCTTCGTGACCCACATGGCGTCTTCTATTTCGGTGGTGTCGAGGACCAGCGCATCGCCTTGCGCATCGGCGATACATGCCATCATCAGTTGCGATCCGCCAAATGGCCATGGTTGGCTGGTGACATAGCGCACCGCGCCGCAGGTGACGCCGGCCTCTTCATGAATTTCACGACGGACCGCTTCCTCCATGCTTTCGCCGGGCTCCAAAAAGCCAGCGAGCGCTGAGTAATTTCCGGGCGGGAAGCGTGACTGCCGCCCCACCAGCGCTTTGCCTTCATATTCGGCAAGCATGATGACCACAGGGTCCGTGCGCGGGAAATGTTCCTTTGCGCAATTGCCGCATTTGCGGCCCCATCCTGCACGAAACAGCACTGTAGCGTGCCCGCAACGTCCACAAAAGCGATGGTTATTGTGCCATTCAATCAGGCTGCGCGCGGTGCCGTAAATTGCGGCATCTTCGGCAGGCAGCATGGACAGGGCACGCCAGATAGCGGGCGAACGAAATGCGTCTCCGGTCGCCTCAACAACGGCGACAAAATGCGGCTTATCATCGGACAGGCCAAGTAAGATGAGTTCTTCCGAACCATCCAATTCTGCCATTGAATGCCAATGCAAGCCGCCTGCGTCGCTAACGCGGGGGTCAAGGCCATCGAGGCCCAAAACCCGCGCACGCCAATCAGCCAGCAAAACGCCATAGGCTTCTGCATCATTGCGTACGCGGTCAGCGCGATCGAGCGGAGAGCCCGTAAACCCTGGCGACATCATCGGATCAGGCTGGCTGGCCAAGGTCCTTCAGGACCCATTTTGCGAAATTCTCGTGGAACGGATAGGCGTTGCTTGGCATATATTGCGCCATGCAAACCGCGCGCAACTTGCGCTTCGGGTCGACGAAAGCAACGGTACCGGCAGCACCACCCCAGCCGTAAACACCTTCGTTCGCGCCCTTGCCAACGCGTCCGCCCGCGCCAAAGCCTGCGCCGTCCGCATACGTACCGTCGGTTGATACGGCAGGGGGCAACAGATCGGACATTGCGAGGGCGGCGGTTTTTGGCGACATAATCCGCACGCCGTCCAGCTCACCATAATTGGCAAGCATGTTGAGGAAGCGGTCATAATCGCGCGCCGAACAGACCATGCCTGCACCACCAAAGGCAAAGGCGGGCTTGTCGAGATAGATGCTCGTCGCCGCGGGATCGATTGGGAACAGGACGCCGTTCACGGGCGCATAGTTTGAAACCAGTCGCGGCGTTTCCGACTTTGGCACTTGGAAATAGCTGCTGTTCATTTTCAGCGGCTCAAAAATGCGGGTCTTGAGGAAAGCCTCAAAATCCATACCGCTGGCGACTTCAATCACGCGGCCTAACAAATCGAGCGAGATGGAATAGCTCCATTTGGTTCCGGGCTCTGCAACCAAAGGCAATTTGGCAAGCCGTTCCGAAAATGTCTTCAGATCGGGGGTCGGCGTGCTGGTTGGCTGGCCTGGAATAGGAAAGCGGCTGACGATGCCCGGCGTAATGCCGTTGTCCAGATAGGCCTGCAGCAACGGCCCCTTGGTGATGATGGAATATCCAAGACCCGCCGTATGCGTCAACAAGTGGCGAACCGTAATCTGGTTCTTGGCCGGAACCGCATCCATGCTTTTTTCAGGATCGGTCAACACCGTCATATTGGCGAATTCAGGCAGAAATTCGGAGATCGGTTGGTCGAGCTTCATCTTGCCTTCGCCAACCAAAATCATCGCGGCCATACCGGTGATGGGCTTCGTCATCGAATAGACGCGCCATAATGTGTCGATATTGACAGGCGTTTTCTCGCCCAGTCCTTGCGTACCAACGGCAATGACGTCTGGCAGACCAGACGCACGGCCAATCGTTGCCAAAACGCCGGGAAGCTTGCCAGATGAAACGTAGCTTTCAAATTCGGCTTTAATCGTCGGGTATTTTTCGGCAGCCTGCGCCCAAGCCATGCCGGGCAAGAACGCACCAACGGCGCCGGCACCTGCCAGTCGCCCGCCCCATGCGAGTAATCTGCGCCGACCCAACATGATCTGGCCTGTTGCTTGTACGTCCATCATCTCTCTCCTGCGTTCAAAACCGCCTCAGTCACTTTTCTGAATAGGGTCGGCAGACCAGCCTTGTCGAGCGATTTTAGCGGCCACCATTCGCCCTCACCGGGGCCGTCAGCGTCCGCTGGCCATGACGTAACGGCAATGTTCACGGTCAGGGAAAAATGCGTGAATATATGCGCAACCTGCGCTGGCAATTTTTGCCAATTGGCTGCCGCAGGTGGGATTGCGTCACCGTCGATGCGCGCTGTCCATCCGTCATCGGGCAATGCCCGCATGCCCGCAAGCAAGCCGCGATCATCCCGGCGCAGCAGCCAGACATGATTGTCGCGTTCAATCCAATACACATGCCCCGACCGATGCGGTTTCGCGCTTTTCGGCAATTTTGCGGGATAGATTTCGGGGTTGCCTGCACGAAAGGCAGCACATGCGGATTGGATGGGGCAGATCAGGCACGACGGCGATCGTACGGAGCAAATACCCGCCCCCAGATCCATCATCGCCTGCGCGAAATCGCCTGCCCTCAGTTCTGGCGAGATGCTATCGGTAGCCGCGCGAATATGTGGCTTTGCCTGCGGCAGCGGCGTTGATATCGCAAATAGCCGCGACACCACCCGCTCGACATTGGCGTCGACCACCACCGCGCGCCGCCCAAATGCAATCGCCGCAATCGCCGCCGCTGTGTAGGGGCCTATGCCGGGCAGCTTTAGCAAATCTGCTTCATAGGAAGGCAATTGCCCCTGATATTCGGAAACCACCACGCGCGCGCATTTTAACAGATTGCGGGCACGGGCATAATAACCAAGCCCGGCCCATGCGGCCATAACATCAGCATCATCGGCCGCAGCCAGGGCCGCAAAATTGGGCCACGTCTGCGTGAATGTGCGGAAATAGGCACCGACGGCGGCGACCGTGGTCTGCTGCAACATGATTTCCGACAACCAGACATGATATGGGTCGGCGAAACCCTGCCCCGGCAATTTTCGCCATGGCAAGGTTCGGGCATGAACATCATAATGCGCCAGCAGACGCTCGGCGATATCCCCAGAATTCTGGTCAGTCTGTTGGACGGCAGGCATGTAAAATGGCATGGATTAGGTGATGGATAAAGGCAAGCCACCAACAGCGCCAAAGGGCCCGAAAAAGCCGGTAACGCCCAAGACGTTTCAGCGTCCGCGCGGCGGCGAAGCCAAAGCGGTGTCCGCACTGATGCCTGAAATTGGCCGGGCTGCGTTCCGACGCTTTGGCTTTGTGCAAAGTTCGGTCGTTAGCCGCTGGGACGAAATTGTCGGCGCGCGCTACGCCGCTGTGTCTGCGCCAGAGGCGATCCGTTTTCCCATTGGCAAAAAATCCGATGGCACGCTTGAGCTGACCGTTGAAGGCGCGCATGCCACGATGATCCAGCATGTGCTTCCCGAGATTATCGACCGGGTGAACCGCTTCTTCGGCTATGGCGCGGTCGCGCGGGTTAAAGTCCGTCAAGGGCCCGTTGCAAAGCCACCCGCACGGCAACCGATAGCGCCGCCTTCGCTAAAGCCTATACCGATGGAACTGGGCGAATCTCTGCGCGAAATCGGTGATCCCGAACTGTTTGCCGTGCTCGAAAGTCTTGCAAAAAGCCTTGCCAAAGGCAGCGAGTGATTCCAGATGCACGTCATGGTTTCAATGGCTAAGGCTATATTGATGTTGCGTGCAAAAAAGTCCCTGTTTTTCATCTTGTTGGGCGCTGCGTCGCTTTCTGCGACTCTGGCCGCGGCCCCTGCCCCAAGCAAATGGCTTTCCACCGTTACGGTGACAGATAAAGGCGCGCATGTTTTGGGTAATCCGGCAGCCCCAAATAAGGTTGTCGAATATCTTAGCTACACCTGCGGCCATTGTGCCGATTTCGAATTGAAAGAAGCGCCCGCATTCAAGGCGCAGTCGGTTGCAACCGGCAAAGCCAGCTTCGAAGTGCGCAATATGGTTTTGAACTCGGTTGACTTGACCGCCGCCATGCTTGCGCGTTGCGGTGGCAAGGGCAAATTCTTTGGTAATCAGCGGCATTTGTTCGCAACTCAGTCGATCTGGTTGGGCAAGACCAAAAATATAAGCCCTGAAATACAGGCAAAGCTTAAATCCGCAGATTATGCTGGTTTCATGATTGGCGCTTTTGACGCACTCGGGCTTGGACCAATCATGCAACAGCGCGGCATCACGCCAGCGCAGGCGAAAGTCTGCCTCGCGGACAAGGCGGCACTGAATGCGATCATCGATATGACGGAGGCCGGAGCCGCGCTGGGCGTGCGTGGTACGCCGTCATTCATGGTCAGCGGCGTCTTGCAAGACCACATCCATAATGCGGCCGAACTGAAAGCCGTATTAAAGTAACTCGACATCCCAAATTGAAGGATATCCCATGCGTATCAAGACACTCATTTCGACAACACTAGCGGTTTTGGCACTCGCAGCCTGTAGCGGCGGTGACACAGCCGGCGCGCCGAAAGGCGAACCGATCGCTAAGATAGCAGCGCCCGCCGATACGGCATGGGTCGATGTCGTCAGCAAAACCGAATTTGGCGGCTATAAAATGGGCAATCCGGATGCGCCGTTGAAGCTGGTCGAATATGGCGCAATCACATGCCCCGGCTGCGCGCAATTCGCTGTGCAGGCATCAGAAGAGCTGCACGAAATCGTCAACAGCGGCCGCGTATCGATGGAATTTCGGCCATTTCTGGTGCATGGCATTCAAGACGTTCCCGGCTTCCTGCTGGCACAATGCAGCGGTCCTGAGGCATTTTTCCCACTGACCGATCAGCTGTATGCCGAACAGCCAAGCTGGCTGGGCAAAATCAGCACGGTGACGGAGGCAGATCAGCAAGCCATGCAGAAAATGTCGCCAGAGCAAATTGCAACCTTGCTGGGCACGAAAATGGGCCTGATCGAATTCGTAAAGTCGCGTGGCATTAGCGAAGACCAAGCCAAAGCATGTCTGTCGGACAAAGCCGCCATCGATGCCCTGATCAAGACCACAGAGCGTGGTACAAAAGATGACGGCGTGAGTGGAACGCCGTTCTTCATGCTCAACGGGGCAAAGCTGGACGCCAGTTCGTGGAACCAGGTGAAGACCAAGCTGATTGAGGCTGGCGCGCGCTAAGCATGGCTGAGGGGGGCACTGACATAGCCTCATTCGCGAAAGGGGCGGCCCGTTGCGGATAAAGAAGCTGAAACTTGTTGGCTTCAAAAGCTTTGTCGAGCCCGCCGAACTGCGGATCGAAAACGGCCTGACGGGTATCGTCGGGCCGAACGGTTGTGGCAAATCCAACCTGCTGGAAGCGATCCGTTGGGTCATGGGCGAAAGCAGCGCGAAATCGATGCGCGGCGCGGGCATGGAAGATGTGATCTTTGCGGGTACAGCGTCCCGCCCGCCCCGTGACTTTGCCGAAGTCACTATATTGGCCGAACGTACCGATGATGGCAACGCGGCAATTGACGGCGATCAGGAACTGGAAGTTACCCGGCGGATTGAACGCGGCGCTGGATCGGCCTATCGCTCGAACGGCAGGGACGTGCGCGCCAAAGACGTCGCCCTCATCTTCGCCGACGCCGCCACAGGCGCACATTCGCCTGCCCTCGTCAGTCAGGGCAGGATTGGCGCGATCATATCTGCAAAGCCACAGGAACGGCGGCAGATGCTGGAGGAAGCGGCTGGCATCTCCGGATTGCACGTGCGGCGTAAAGACGCCGAACAAAAACTGCGCGCAGCAGAAAGCAACCTTGCACGGCTGGCAACGATCCTTGCCGATATGGATGCCCGCGCGGGGCAATTGCGACGGCAGGCAAAACAGGCCGAACGCTACCGCACCTTGTCAAAAGATATATTGCAGGCCGAAGCCCGGCTTATTTTCGTGCGTTGGCGCGAAGCCAAAGCTGCGGCTGATGCTGCGCGTGCGGAGGCCAATGCCGCGACTGCGGCCGTAGACAGCGCCGCCGCCACGCAGCGCGCTTTAACCGAGCGGCAACAGGAAGCCGTAACCCAATTGGCAAACGCCCGCGCCGTTGCGATGGCAGCACGCGATGCCGCGAATGACGTTTCCAACAAACTCGTCCAACTAACGGGTGAGCAGGAACGGATATTGCAGCGGCAGTCGGATTTGTCTGCGCAAGCGTCCCGCATGGCCGAAGATGGCGCGCGTGAGGGCAAATTAACCCATGACGCAGCTGACGCGCTCGCGCATCTTCAGAGCGAAAGCGTGGCTTTAGCTGAACAGATCAAGGCGCAGGAAGAAGAGCGCCCCGCCCTGTTGCGCGCGGCCGAAAATTTCGAACGTAAGGCGCGCGAAAGCGAAATTGCCTTGGCAAAGGCAGCCGCCGAGCAAGCCAGAGCCGACGCCGAATTGCGCGTGGCCGACGCCGCCGTTGCTGCGGCAACCATGCGTGCCGAACGGGCAGCGGGCGCCGTTGCGCGCATGGCCAGCGAGCGTGATGCCTTGGGCAATGAGGGCGCATGTGAGTCTGCCAAAAAATCGGCAGAAGCCAGCGTTGCCAACTTACAAAAGCATTTGCAGGCAAACACCGAAGCCAGCGAAGCGGCAGAAACGCGCAGGACCGAATTGATCGCGGCACGCGAGGGCGCGCAGGCAAACCTAGCCAGTGCCAAAGCAGAGCTCGCGGGTTTGCTGACCGAGCAAAATGCGCTCGAACGGTCGCTTGCCAAAGGGGACGGCGACAAGGCGATTAACCGTATCAACGTTCGGCCGGGCTACGAACGCGCATTGGCCGCTGCGCTGGGTGATGATGCCGATGCCACAATTGGTGGGGATGCCGGACGCCGTTGGCTGGGCGGGACGCCCGCGATGGACGCTTTGGCCGACAATGCCCTGATCCATTATGTCGATGCGCCTCAGGAATTGGCTGCACGCCTTTCCCATGTGCGGGTTGTCGAACAAGATAATGGCGCAGCACTGACACCGGGTGAGCGCGTTGTGACGCTTTCCGGGCAATTGCGCCGCTGGGATGGTTTCGCCACCGATGGCGACGGCGCAACGACCGCTGAGCTGCTGGTCCGCGCAAACCGACTGGCCGAGCTAAATGCACTTATTCCGCCCGCGGAAGCGGCGTTGGCTGAACAGGCCGAGGCGCTTGCGCAGATGACGGATGCTATCGGCGCCGCGCAGGATGCTGTTCGGGCGGCGGCGGCGGCGCGCGCCGAAACCGAAGGGCAATTGCGGCAGGCTCTGCGTGCAGTGGACCAGGCCGAAGATGCGCTGGCCCGGCTTAAATCTGCAAAGGCCGCGTTGCTCGAGCGTCTGGCAGCCAGCGAACAAGAGCTTGCCGAAGCAAAGTCCGAACAAAGCACCGCAGAAGCCGCCCGTGCCGCGTTGCCAGATGGCACGCATCATTCGGACCTCGTGCAAAAGCTCGTCATCGCGAACGAAGCTGCGCGCGAACTGCTTGCCCGCAATCAGGCGGATTTGTCGTCACTTGAACAGCGCATTGCACAAATTCGCGAACGACGTGCCGTCGCGCTTGCCGAAATCCGGGGGTGGCAAGAACGCGCTGGCGAGGCGGAACGCCGGATCGCCGACATGAACAAACGCAGCGCAGATATTGCGGCCGAGCAGGAAGCGATGGAAGGGCGGCCCGATATTCTGGCACGCGAGATCGCAAGTCTGCGCGAGGACAAAGAACAGCTGGCCGAAAAGCTGAATGGCCTTCAAGTCACAGAAAGTGCGTGCGAAAAAACGCTTCGAGAACTGGAAAACGAACTCGCGACCGCTGCAGAGGCGCTCTCCGTTGCCCGCGAGGCACGTGCCGGCGCAGAAGCACGCGCGGAAAATCAGGAACATCGCCGCGTCGAAATGGGGCGGATATCGGGCGAGCGTTTCGAATGCCCGCCGCCAGTGCTTCCCGAAAAGCTCGGCTTCGATGAACATGCAATGGAAGATGCGTCGGTGGAGTCCGCACGGCTTGACCGGCTGCAGAATGAGCGGGAGCGTATTGGGCCGGTAAACTTAATCGCTGCTGATGAACTCGCGGAGCTTGAGGCGCAACAAGGTACGGGCGCGGCAGAAAGCGAAGAACTGACGCTCGCCATTAACCGCCTGCGCGGTTCCATCGGCAGCTTAAATCGCGAAGGCAGAGCGCGCTTGCTGGCGGCGTTTGAGGCAGTCGATGGACATTTCCGCCGGCTCTTCGCAACGCTGTTCAACGGTGGCCAGGCACATCTGGCATTGATCGACAGCGAAGACCCACTTGAGGCAGGGCTTGAGATATTCGCGCAACCACCGGGCAAAAAGCTGCAGTCGCTGACACTTTTGTCGGGCGGAGAGCAGGCACTGACGGCGGTCGCGCTCATCTTTGGATTGTTCCTTACAAACCCAGCGCCGATATGCGTCCTTGATGAAGTTGACGCCCCGCTGGACGATGCGAACATCGAACGCTTCTGCGATTTGTTGGAAGCGATGACGCGCGAAACCGACACACGCTACCTGATTGTCACGCACAATGCCGTCACCATGAGCAGAATGCACCGTCTATTTGGCGTCACAATGGTCGAACAAGGCATCAGCCGGTTGGTATCGGTTGACCTTGGTGGTGCGGAACAATTACTGGCTGCGGAATGACTTTACATGGCCCCATCACAAACAGCTTTATTTCGCAGCGCCTTCGGCTGAATTACGTCGATTGGGGCAATCCCGATGCGCCGCCGTTGCTTTTGGTCCATGGCGGTCGCGACCATGCGCGCAGCTGGGACTGGGTGGCCGAAGAGCTGCGCCACGATTGGCACATTATCGCACCCGATCTACGCGGCCATGGCGACAGCGCATGGTCACCCGACGGCAATTACGAAATGTCTGCCTTTGTCTATGATCTGGCGCAGCTGATTCACCAACTGAACCTTGCCCCCGTCAGTATCATTGCGCATTCAATGGGCGGCAATATTGCCACGCGTTATGCCGGGCTCTATCCCGAAAATGTCCGCAAGATGGTGAATATTGAGGGGCTTGGCCTTTCCCCCAAAATGCAGGCGGAACGCGACGCGATTGGCATACAAAATCGTTTCCGGCAGTGGATTGACGATAAGCGCAATGCGGCTGGCCGTACCCCGAAACGCTATCCCAATATTGAAGCAGCCTATGAGCGGATGAAGGCGGAAAACAGCTATTTGACCGACGAACAGGCGCGCCATCTGACGGTGCACGGCATCAGCCGGAACGAGGATGGCAGCTGGAGCTGGAAGTTCGACAATTACCTCAACATCTGGGCAATATTCGATATGCCACGCGAAGATTTGCTCGCAATCTGGCAGTCGATCACCTGCCCGATGTTGATGATGTATGGTGCCGACAGTTGGGCATCAAACCCCGAAAAAGATGGCCGCATCGCCCATTTCCCAACGGCAAAAGTCGTCGAATATGAAAATGCTGGCCATTGGTTGCATCATGACCAGTTTGACCGCTTCATGGCCAACGTAAAAGCGTTCCTTTAATCGAACATCGCGCGCAACGCGGATATGGTGTCCGCCTCTTCCGCCGGCTTGTCCCTGCGTAAACGCGATATCCGCGGGAACCGCATGGCCACGCCTGATTTGTGCCGCTTAGATTCGTGCACCGCGTCAAATGCGACCTCAAGCACCAGCGATTTTTCCACTTCGCGGACCGGGCCGAAACGGGCGACGGTGTTATTGCGGACAAAGCGGTCGAGCCATTTCAGTTCGTCATCGCTGAACCCTGAATAGGCCTTTCCAACCGGCAACAAATTGCCATCGTCGGTCCAGCAGCCAAATGTGTAATCGGAATAATATGAGGAGCGTTTTCCGCTCCCCCGCTGCGCATACATCATCACGCAGTCGGCGACGAGCGGCTCGCGTTTCCATTTGTACCAAAGCCCAACTTTACGCCCCGCCAGATAAGGCGAATCGCGCCGCTTAAGCATCACGCCCTCAATCGCCGCCTCACGCGCAGCGGCACGGATCTCGGCCAGATGCTCAAAATCGCGCGCCTCAATAACCGCGGATACATCAAACCGCACGGGGTCAAGATTGGCCGTAAACAGTTCAAGCCGGTCGCGCCGCGCGGTCCATGGCTGGCCGCGCAGATCCTCCGCACCGTCGAACAATATGTCGTACAGGCGGACAAACACAGGGTACTCCGCCTGCATGGCTGCCGTGACATTCTTGCGGCCCAGCCGTTGCTGCAACGCATTGAAGCTGGCAGCCTCGCCGCCTTGCACGTCGCCGCGTACCAGCAATTCGCCGTCGACCACGCCGACGCCATTGAACGCCGCCGCTATTTCGGGGAACGCCCCCGTAACCTCGTCACCGCCGCGGCTGAACAACCGCGTTTCGCCGCCGGTCGACGCAATCTGGATACGGATGCCGTCCCATTTCCATTCGGCGACAAATTCATCAAGATTTACGCTGCCATCCTCAAGCGGGTGGGCGAGCATGAAGGGGCGAAAAAACGCGCTGTCGGCGGGATCGGGCCGTTCGGTCCGCCCTTCGCCCCATGCAAAAAGCTCAGCATATGGCGGGCGAAGCGCGTGCCAAACCTCCTCGACATCATCGACCGAAACGCCAAAGGCTTGGCCGAAAGCGGTCTTGGCAAGACGCGCAGATATGCCCACCCGCATGCCGCCCGTTGCAAGCTTCAGCAGCGCATAACGGCCATTTGCATCCAGCCGATCCATCAATTCCGCCAACACCGCCGGAGCGCGCGCCCGGCTAGTGCTGTTCAACAGATCGATGACTTCGGACACGGTGGGTGCGGCATCGCCGCTGCTGTTGTCTGGCCACATCAGCGCGACAGTTTCGGCGGTATCGCCAACATAATCGCGGCTCATGCGAAACAGCATGGGGTCGAAACGTTCCTCTGCCATCGCGCGAATGGCCGCCGATTTGACGGTGGCAATGTTCAGCGTCCCGGCAAGTGCCGCCAAAGCCCAGCCGCGATCGGGGTCCGGTGTTATACGCAGATAATCGGCGATCAGGCGGATCTTCAAATCGCGCGACCGCGTGTAGATCAAACCATCGATGAGCGCGGCAAAAGCTTGCATCAGGCTTCGTCCTCATCTTCGCGGCCAACCAGATCAAGCGCGCGCGCCTTTAACTGGTGCAGTTCGCACCACCGACCCAGCGCATCGGTGCGGCCATGGGTAATCCAGGTTTCGGAAGGACGCAGTTCAAGCAGCGTATCGGTCAACTCGGTCCAGTCGGCATGGTCCGAAATGACCAAAGGCAGTTCGACATTGCGCTGTCGTGCGCGCTGCCGCACCCGCATCCACCCCGATGCCATGGCGGTTATGGGCTCCGGCAGGCGCTGTGCCCAACGGTCATTCATCGCAGACGGCGGCGCAATGACAATCGCGCCTCTCAATTCCGCTTTGGCAAGGCCCGTTGCCATGATCAGTTCGCCCAGCGGCACATTGTGCGCGGCGTATAGGTCGCACATTTTCTGCATCGCGCCATGGATATAAATCGGGGCGTCGTAACCCGCCCTACGCAGTTCAGCGATGACCCTCTGCGCCTTACCGAGCGCATAAGCGCCCACAACAATGCAGCCATCGACATTAGCTTCGCGGGCGGCGAGCAATTTGGCGATCTCGTCCTCAATCGGAGGATGCGTGAATACGGGAAGGCCAAAGGTTGCTTCGGTAATCAAAACATCGCAGGCAACGGGTTCAAACGGGGTGCATGTCGGGTCAAAGCGCCGCTTATAATCGCCGGTCACCACAACCCGCTCGCCAGCATGTTCAAGCAATATCTGCGCCGAGCCAAGCACATGGCCGGCGGGGTGAAAGCTTATCTTAACACCGCCATGTTCGAAGCCCTCGCCATAAGGCACCGGCGTGCCCATTTCGGTTCCATATCGCAGCGCCATAATCGCCAACGTTTCAGGCGTCGCCCACACCGCGCCATGACCGCTGCGTGCATGGTCCGCATGGCCATGGGTGACAAGCGCACGCGCGGCAGGGCGCGACGGATCAATCCACATATCTGCAGGCTTCACATAGATGCCATGCGCATGCGGCTCTATCCAATGTTGGGCGGCGGTTCGGGAGATGTCGGCTGTCCTTTTCTGGATCAGAATATGGGCAGTGACAGGCGTGATGTAAACCGCATGTATCAGCGAAAGTTCACAGCCGCAGCCCGCGCACGCCGCAACTTCGTCGCGGATCTCATGCAAGCCCGCGAAACTATCGATGCCCGTCAGATGGCGTCGACGTAAAACAGCAAACAGGTTTCGGGATGCGCGTGGGGTAGTTGCAGCCCGCCGTGCATCAGCGCGGCACCGCTCAACGTCGCGCCGTCCTGATTTAGCCCAAGCTTCTCGATTGCCGATAGCCTCTTAATGGCTTGCCAGATTGTCGGCCAGATCAGCTTTACCAGATAATTTCGGTCCGGGTCCAAGCCAGCAAACCGCACACGTTCAGGCAAAACCTGCGGATCGCTCAAGACGTAAGCGACCGAATACAAAGCCTCGGAACGGTCACGCGCGACCACGCCGGTTGCCATTATCTGCGGTGCCGTATCGATCCTGACCAAGTCGCCATCATGCAGCAACGCACGGTGGCGCTTATGCAAGGCGATGGCAGACTTTAGCGTGTCGAGGTCGCCCGGCCGTTCGGTCAACAGGTTGAGTTCAAGCCCCATATGCCCGATCAATGCGGTCGCAGCGCGCATGTCCATCGACAGCCTACGTCCACTCACATGGCATCGCGCAGGACCCACATGACATCCCATCACTTCGGGCGGCAGGAAGAAGCTCGCGCCGCGTTGGATATATTGCCGGTCAAGCGCATCATTGCTGTCGGAGGTCCAGACCCGGTCACTATGCGCCAGCACCCCCATATCGGCGCGTGCGCCGCCCGATGAACAGCTTTCAATTTCGACATCGGGATGCGCGGCGCGCACGCGATCCAGCAGCGCGTAGAGCGCGGTTACCTGTGCGAATGCCTTCGCACTGCCGGATGCACCCCCCGGATGGCTCAGGTCGCGGTTCATATCCCATTTGATGTAGCGTATATCGTGATCGCGCAGCACCGCATCGATGGCGTGGAATATATAGTCCGCAACCTCGGTCCGGCTGATGTCCAGCGCAAGTTGCGACCGGAACGGCACGTGATCTACGCCCTCCACACCCAGCACCCAATCGGGATGTGCGCGATATAGTTCGCTGTCGGGGTTGACCATTTCGGGTTCGAACCAAAGTCCGAATTCCATGCCTAACGCCGTCACATGATCAACCAAGGGCTTTAGGCCGTCGGGGTACACATCGGCGGACACAGTCCAATCACCAAGCCCGGCGCGGTCATGCCGCCTGCCCCCGAACCATCCGTCATCCAGAACAAAGCGTTCGACGCCAATGTCCGCGGCGCGCGTGGCCAGTTCTTTCAGTTTCTCGACATCATGGTCGAAATACACCGCTTCCCACGTGTTATAATGCACAGGTCGCGGCTTGGCGCGCATCGCGGGTCGCAGCAATTTTGTACGGACATGTGCATGGAATTTGCGGCTAAGCGCGCTGAAACCATCGCCACTATATGCAGCAACAATTTCGGGGCTCGCGAAGGTTTCACCCGGTGCCAGACGAACCTCGCCGGGCAACAGCAGCGCACCAAGGCTGGTCAACACGCGTCCATCGGTGAGCGTGTCCACACGCAGGCGATGGTTCCCGCTCCATGCCAAATGAAAGCCATAAGCTTCGCCCGCAGTTTCGTTCGTGCCGGGCGTTGCCAATAGCAATGCGGGATAGCTGAAATGCGAGGTGCGGCCGCTGCGGTTTTCCCGCAGATATGTTCCCGCGCTGCGCTTCACCCGATCTTGCGTAAATTCCTGAGTCCAGCGGCCGGTAAATCCGACAATCTCGGTCATGTGCTCAGGCACAGGCAGGCAGGCCGTCATCACTTCAGTCACATCAAGCGCCGTCGCGCCATAATTGGTCAAATCCGTGCGGATACGCAGAACGCCCGTGGCAGGATCAAAAGCAATGTCATATGCGAGGCCAAGCCGCGTGCGTTCATCACGGCATAGGATTGTCGCGCCATGCGGCCTGCTTTCGACTTTGCCGACGTCAAAACGGCTGCACCAATCCTTGCCCTCGCGATGGGCAGCAAAGCCTTGCATCATCGGGTGGCCCAGACCGGGCTCCATTGCGAAGGAAAGCGGCAGCGCAACATCTGCGACACCGTGCATAGCCTGCCGAAAAAACAGGCCTTCCATCTGCGCCGCATCGACATTTTCGGGCAACGCCGCGCCCCAATAGATAACAGACGGCGGCGCGCCCTTGGCACAGGCCAATATCAATGTCGTGTCCGGGGCATCAAATCGCAAATGGTCCAACTCATGCTCCCCAGAAATTCCGTTGGCCGTCGCGACCCATTTGTTACTTTGTGTTTTGTATATAGCCGTTTAACCAGCATATTATCAAAAAAGCAAAAGCACAGCTTTGCAACGAAAATCATCGGGGGGCGGATGTTCGAGACAACCAACAGCGCGGCGCAAATCGGCATATTTGTTTCGCTCACCATGCTCATCGCCATCCTGACGTACTGGAAAGTACACGGCAAGGGTGCCGAGCGGGCGCAGGACGCAGGTTCCACCAAAGAGGTGTTCCTTGCAGGCGGCGGGCTTACCTGGCTGTTTGTCGCAGGTTCGATTACGCTCACCAACCTGTCGACCGAACAGCTGGTCGGCATGAACGGCAACCAGATGCTGCTGCTGGCGTGGTGGGAGATTTCGGGTTTCGTTGGCCTGTTGATCTTGGCCTATGTTTTTGTGCCGATTTATTACCGCAACAATTGCACCACGGTGACAGAATTGCTGGAACGCCGGTACAAGGGCGGCAGCATACGCACGGTAATTTCGGCGCTGTTTCTGCTTGGCAATATCCTGATCTACCTTCCCGCCGCGCTCTATTCGGGCAGTCTGTTCTTGAAATCGATGTTCGGCGTCGATTGGTCGCTGATCTGGTTTGCCGCACCGATGGCGATTATCGCTGCCATCTACACCATCACCGGCGGCTTACGCGCAGTTGCGGTTATGGACACCTATTCCGGCATCGGCGTGCTGGCGATTGCGTTTTTGGTGGTCATATTGGCGCTCGCTGCGGTCGGTTTTGACCTGTCCACTGTGCCTGCCGAACGCACATCGATGATTGGCAGCATCGATTCCCCCATCCCGTTCCACACATTGTTCACCGGTATGATTTTCATCCAGATATTCTATTGGTCGACCAATCAGAATATCACCCAAAAAGCGATGACCGCACCGACCGTCAAAGAAGCGCAAAAGGGCGTGCTCGCCGCGGCCGCCGTCCGTATCCTCATCATCCCCGCCATCGTCGTCATTCCGGGCGTCGTCGCCTATAAGCTGTTCGGCAGCTTGGGCGATGCGGCCTATGGAAAGCTTGTGGCGCATGTATTGCCCGGTTGGATGTCGGGCGCGTTTGCCGCCATGATGATGGCCGCCGTTATCGCGCACACCAGCGCCATATTGAACAGTTCGGTGGCGTTATACGCGGTCGATTTTCACGACAAATTCATCCGCCCAGTTGCCAACCACTGGCGGCTTGCGGCGATTGTGTCGGTCATTCTGACCATCACGTCGGTCTTGCTGGTTCCGGTCTATGAAAATGCAAAAAGCATCATCAACCTGTTGCAGCAGCTCAACGGTTTGTCGTCGATGCCGATCCTGTCGGCATTCATTACCGGGCTGCTGTTCCGGAATATGGATGCGCGGGCCGCGATTGCCGGATTGGGTTGGGGCGTTGCGCTTTATGCGTTCCACAATTTCATTTTGTACGTGCCCGACACGCTTTATGCTGGCGAAACATTTTACCAGCATATGGGAATCGGCTGGCTGCATTATATCGACGTCATGGCGATTGTCCTTGTGACCTGTGTGTTGACCGCATTGACGGTGAACCGCATCATCTTTGGCAATCGGGCCGTGTTTATCTGGAGCAAGGAAGGACGCCGGCTTTCGGCGATTGAGGCATGAGCGAATATATCATTGTTATCGACGAAGGCACGACATCGACCCGCGCCGTTCTGTTTGCCGCCGACGGCACTGCCGTGGATAGCTGCCAGCGCCCGCTGACCCAGCATTATCCGGCACCTGGCCTGGTGGAGCATGATGCCGAGGAAATCTGGAAACTGACGCTGGAATGCGCGCAGACCGTCATTGCCAAAGCAGGAGGCGCAGACCGCATTGCGAGCATTGGTATCACCAACCAACGCGAGACCATTGTGTTCTGGGACAAGCGAACGGGCAAGCCGCTTGCCCCTGCGATTGTATGGCAGGACCGCCGCACCGCAGACATATGCGCGGCACTGAAGGAACAGGGCGAAGAACCCGTTGTTCAGGCCAAAACCGGCCTGTTGCTCGATCCCTATTTCTCTGGCTCCAAAATCGGCTGGGCCTTGGAAAACTGGCCACAGCTAAAGGATGCCGGCGCGCATCTCGCGGTTGGCACGGTCGAAAGCTATCTTGTATTTCGCCTGACGGGCGGCGGCCATATCACCGATGCAACCAACGCATCGCGCACAGCGTTGATGGCGATTGGCAGCGGTGGATGGGACGACGGACTTACCGACCTGTTCGGCGTACCGCGCGACATATTGCCCGAAATAACCGATTGTGCAGGCGATCTTGGCACGACGTTGCCGGAACATTTTGGCGGACCAATCCGCATTGCCGGTATGGCGGGGGACCAGCAAGCCGCCACCATCGGCCAAGGCTGCTTCGCCGTTGGCCAGACCAAGGCAACATTTGGCACGGGCGCATTTGTGCTGACGCAAACGGGCACGACATTGCGCCAGTCGCGCAACCGTCTGCTGTCGACGATCTTATATCAATTGGGTGGTGAGCGGCATTACGCGCTGGAAGGATCGGTATTTGTCGCAGGCAGCCTCGTCCAGTGGCTGCGCGATGATCTGGGGCTTATTGCGCATGCTGCAGACACAGAATCACTGGCGCGCAGCGTTCCCGACAATGGCGGCGTATATCTTGTCCCCGCATTGTCGGGCCTTGGCGCGCCGCATTGGCGTCCCGATGCGCGGGCTAGCATCAGCGGGCTCAGTTTCTCGGCGACCAAGGCGCATGTCGCCCGCGCCGCGCTGGAGGCGATGGCCCACCAGACCCATGACCTGAAAACAGCATTTGCTGCGGACGGTGCCGATTGGGCGGAATTGCGCATTGATGGCGGCATGGTTGCCAATGACTGGATGGCACAAGACCTCGCCGACATGCTCGCCATAGATGTCGAACGTCCGGCCTTTGTCGAAACAACGGCACTTGGCGCCGCAATGCTCGCTGCTGTTGGATGCGGAATATACAAATCACTTGAGGATGCCGCGGTCATGCGCGGCGGCGTGCAGCGCTTTATACCCAATATGGAAAAGCATGCACGCGACGCGCGGCTGGCCGGTTGGTCAAACGCCCTTGTGCGTGTCCTTCAATAGTCCAAGTCCCAGTTCACAACATCTTAACCATCTTACTGCAATGTACAGCCGCCCATGTGGCGAACGACATCGACAGGACCAAGAGATGGATAATTTGCGCGGATTTGAACCGTTTGGATCAGACCTTGATGCTGATTTACCCGCTTATACCCTCTTTGAGGACGAAGACGCAGCAATAGAGCCGCCACCATTCATATCTCGCGACGAACGCCGGATGCAGGTTCGCGCGTTAAATTTTTGGACGTCGCAGCTCCACGACAAAAATTTCCCAAGCATCGAAGAACTCGATCCATCGGCCATCGAAGATTTCCGCGACTACAGCGTTCTTCTCGATTTTACCTCGGGCATCGAAAATCCGTCCATTGACTATCTTGGCGATAAATTGCGCGCCGAATGCGGTTTAAGCGCGGACGTCACGTATCTGGATGAAGTTCCCCGAAACTCTCTGCTGTCGCGCATTACCGACCATTATCTTCAAATCATTGCCAACCACGCGCCCATCGGCTTCGAAACCGAGTTTGTGAACGATCGCGGCAATGTCCTCATGTACCGCGGCATTTTGCTGCCCTATTCGACGGATGATGACACGATCGATTTCATTTACGGCGTCATCAACTGGAAAGAAACCGCGCCTGCAGACATTAGCGGGCCGTTGCAGATTGAAGTTGAACACGCGCGCGCAGCGTTGCCGCCGCGGCAGGAACACGTCCCTCTATGGGCAGACGGCCCGATGGCGGGGCAGCTGGATGACGCAGCGCCGTGTGATGACGTACAAAGCGATGAACCCTATCCGCTGCAGACGATAGCAGCTGATGAAAATGCAAGCCTTGCCGACTGGCTGGATACCGCACGGCAATGTGTAGAACAGGCGCGCGATGCAGATCTTCGGACGCGCGATGCCTTGTATCAGGCGATTGGACGCGCATACGACTTTGCCTTGATTGCCGCCAATCACCCTGCCGATTATGGCGAACTGCTTCATGATGCCGGCCTGAAAGCACAGGAACGCGCACCATTTACGCCCATCGTTAAGCTGGTTTTTGGTGCAGGTTATGACAAAACCCGCTTAACCGAATTTGCCACAGCGCTCCAATTTGCGCAGCGCAATGCCGTTCCGATAGGAACGTTCGCGACGATCCTCGCTGGCTTTGACGGCGGCTTGAAAGCCATTGTCGCCGCCGAACGTCGCGCCAAGAAAATCGCTGCAGGCGTCGAACCAGCCACCGCGGCAACCGACGACCCACGTGCGCGTTTGCGCTCGGCACGTAAGCGCGACCTCCGCGAATTTGCAGGCGCAGGCGACGAATTTGTTTTGCTTGTTGCCCGCCGCGATGCCGATGGCAGCGTTGCGATTGTCGGATCAGTTCAAGGCGACGCCGCGCTCACCGAAAAGGCATTGCGCAAAGCCGACGTCTGACTTGTTTCGCAGGGCATTAATGCTTAACGCGTTGGTCAGATGACTGACGCCCTTGCCCTCGCCTACGCCCAACGCCTGATTTCCTGCGAAAGCGTGACACCAGCGCAGGGCGCCGTATTTGACGCGCTAGAGGACATGCTGAAGCCTATGGGCTTTCGCGTTGACCGTTTTGTATCGGGCACGGGCGATGACAATCCAGCGCATGGTGCGCCCGTCGAAAATCTGTTTGCCATTCGCGAATCCGGAGGGCGTCACTTCGCCTTTGCCGGGCATCTTGATGTCGTGCCGCCGGGCGCTGGCTGGGCAAGCGACCCTTTCGTTCCCCAGATAAAGGGCGATTTGCTTCACGGTCGCGGCGCAGTCGATATGAAGGGCAGCATCGCCGCATTCGTCGCGGCATTGCACGAGATCCCCGCTGACGCAGGGACAATCAGCCTGATCATTACGGGTGATGAAGAAGGGCCAGCGATTTACGGCACCCGTGCCTTAATCGATCATATGCAAGCACTCGGCACGATCCCCGATGCCTGCCTTGTCGGCGAACCCACCAGCGTGAACCGGCTTGGCGACATGATGAAAATCGGTCGCCGTGGTTCGGTTAACATGTGGATTTCGGTTGCCGGAACGCAGGGCCATGTCGCCTATCCGCATTTGGCCGATAACCCCATTCCAAAGCTCGTGGCGATATTGTCGGAGATCGAAGCGATTACGCTCGATGCGGGCACCGACTGGTTTCAGCCAAGCAATATTGAAATCACGGACCTGGCTGTCGGCAACAAAGCGACCAACGTCATTCCGGCAAAGGCAGAAGCCAGATTGTCGATCCGGTTCAACGACCTGCAAAGCGGCGAGGCGCTTGTTGCGTGGATGCAAGAGCTTGTCGAAAAGGGCGGCGGCAACCTGACCGCCATGATTTCGGGCGAAGCGTTCCTGACCCCGCCGGGCGAACTGTCGGCGGCCATTTCTGAGGCTGTTGAGGGCGTTATGGGCATAAAACCCGAACCATCGACCACGGGCGGAACTTCCGATGCGCGGTTCCTGACGAAAATCTGTCCCGTCGTTGAATTCGGGCTGTGCAACGCAACAATGCATAAGTTGGACGAAGCGGTGGCCATTGCGGACCTCACCGCGCTCACGGAAATCTACCGTCGCGTCGCGATCCGGATACTTGGCAGCTAGGGTCAGGACCTAGCTTTTCAGCATGATATACAGCGCGCCTGCCCCGCCATGCCGGGGGTGCGCGTTACGGACCACAGAGATACTCCGCGCGTGTCGTGACGCCGCTAGCCAATCGCGCACAACGGCTGCAATCGCGCCCCTGCCCTGACCACTCGCGCGATCATGCGCGCGTTGCTTGCCAGTGACCAAAAGGACGACCTTCATCCTTTGCGCTATCGCCTGTTCAAGTGCGCCGTCGAGCCGCGCATAGGCACCCGACAATGACGCGTCGTGCAAATCCACGCTGACATCGGGCATGATGCTACCGCGCGTGATCCGTCGGTCCCAATGACCATCCAGATTGTGCGGAACAGGCGCAATCTTGCTTTGTTTTGCGGCAACAATCTTCGCAGCTTCGGTGCGTACCGGCTTCGGCTTTGCAGTTAGATGCTTGGCCAAAAGCGCTTTGTCCGACGCAGCCGCAACCACGGGCTGCGGCTTTGGTTTGGTTACATGTATTGGGCTGACCGTGGAGATAACTTTCCCCCACAGTGCCTTTTCATTGCTGTCCAAATGCCGCGCCATGGCGAATTTATAGCCCGAGCCGGGTGACTGCCGCCTTGGGTAAGAAAATCAGCGCCGCGCCGCGTGCTGCCATACCGCCAGCGATGGCACGTGCCCGGTCACCTGCCCCCCAAAATGTATCAATCCGGTTTGCGCCCTTGATCGCGCCGCCGGTGTCTTGCGCCACCCAAATGCCGTTCGGTTCGGCACGGTCCATCGACAGCCACAATGGCGCACCCAGCGGGATAAACTTGACGTCGACCGCGACGCTTGCTTCGCCCACGACAGGATAGCCCATTGCTCCAAGCGGCCCAGCGCCCGTCAGTTCGCGGAAAAACACAAAGCTTTTATTTTCCTGCATGACTTTGCGGCCATCTTCAGGATTGGCACGCAAATAGGCGACAATGCCCTGCATCGAACCATCGGTGATGAGGCCGCGATCCTTCATCAACCGGCCAATGCCGGTGTAGCCACGCCCGTTTTGGCTTTCATAGCCAATACGCATCACACCGCCATCGGGCAGCCTGAGCCGTCCGGACCCCTGAATTTGCAGGAAGAAGAATTCGATGGGATCATTGGCATATGCGATTTCAAGGCCGCGGCCTGCCAAAGAGCCATTTTCAATCGCGGCGCGATCATCATATTGCACCAACTTGGTGCCGTTGACTTTGCCGCGGATATTCTTGCCCTTTAAATCATCGGAAAACAGCCCAAGGTCGACATCAATCAGGTCAGATGGCCGTTTGTAGACCGGCACTTCACAACTCGCCTGCCGCGTGCGGCAACCGGCAATCTCGGGTTCATAATAGCCTGTGGCGAACGCTTTGCCGTTACCGACTTGCACCGCGTCCATATACGCCGCGAAGAAGGATATCGCGTCACCCGTCCATGTTTTTACAGCGTCGCAGGCGGGAACCCAATCGGCACCTTGCGTAAGGCCGCTGCTGTCAGTGCGCCGAACAAGGCCGGGACAGCTGGTGCGAAAACTATCCATGGCAAGCTGTGCCTTGCGGGCATCGACCTGCAGCGATCCAATTTCTGGACCACGCACGACGCCTAAGCTCGCCGCCGTCGAACCGTCGCCTGTTTGCACGGGCGCAGCAAACGTTGCCGCAGGCGTAGATGGAATGGGCTTGGCTGCCTTTTCAGGCAAACCGGCGTCAGGCGATGGACGTGATGCGCCCGTTGATGCGGTCGGCACGCCATTTGGGATGATGCCGCCCGAACAAGCAGACAGGGTAAGAGCGGATAAGCCTAGGGCAAAAAGGGCGCGTTTCATCGCCCGGGTGAATCAGACCGAGTCGGTTTCGTCAAGCTTCCAGTTGCGGCCGCCTGACTTAACATCGCGCATGAACGTCCAAATATCATGCGTTTCAACAGCGTCGGTCATCGAACCGCCGATGATATTGCCTTCGGCATCCTTCACCATCGCGGCGATGTCGGCATCAAACCGAACGGTAACACGCGCCATTGGATGGTCGTAGCTGGCATCGACAACACGCACTTCGTCGATCCGCACCAATCGGTTCGCCAATGTCTCTCCGCGCGCTTCGCGACCATCAATGGCCTCGGCAAAGCTATCAAACACATCATCGTCGCACAGGAAACGCAGCGCTTCCTTGTCACCACGCCAATAGGCCTCAAGCACCATTTTGTAGGCGGTTTTGGATCCTTCTACGAACAGCCCGAGGTCAAAGCTCCGGTCCGCATTGGCAATTGCCTTGATGCCGCTTTGTGCAGCCATATCGACATTTGAGATTTCGTTCGCAGGAATGGCCGCTGCGGCATCAGTGCCTGCCGCAGGCTGACGCAGCATAGGCTGGGCTGTCGTTTCAATCGGACGACGCGCAACGGGTTCCTGTTCGTGGCCCGTGCGTTTACCAAGCACCGAATAAAGCCGAAGGCCGAGGAACGCTGCAACAAGAGCAAGCAATACAATAGTGAACGTCACAACGCCTCCATGCGCCAAATAAGTCCGGCATAAAATTTAGATGGTATGGAATATCTCCCATCCAGCTCCGCCTCAATACCATATAAGCACTAATGTTGCGGGTTCAAAGGGCTTTACCCAAAGAAAAGTGCGGCTTGCCGCATGTGCAACAATCATTGCCCTTTGCCGGTCACCCTGCTAGGCGCGACGGCCATGAGGGGGCGCGATTTGGCGTCTATGACAATCAATAGGAAAGCACGACATCACATGGCTGACGAAGCAGGCACCATCGTTTCCGAAAATGTAAAAGCCAATGGCGCAGATACCGCACCTGCGGTGGGTATGTTGAACCAGTATATCAAGGACTTGTCGGTAGAAAACCCGAATGCTCCGCACAGCTTTAACTGGGAAGTGACCCCGCAAATCGACGTCCAGGTGAACATTCTGGCCAATGCCATCACCGATGAAGTGCACGAAATCACCTTGAAACTCGCGGTCAAAGCCGAAAGCGAAAATGGCGTCCATTTCTCGGTCGAGCTCGAGTACGGCACGCTATTTGGTCTGCGCAATGTCAGCGACGAGCAAGCGCACCCGTTCCTTTTCGGTGAAGCACCGCGTTTGATGTTCCCGTTTGCACGCCGGATTGTCGCCGATGCCGTTCGCGACGCAGGCTATCCACCGCTCGTTCTCGAACCGATCGATTTCAACGCATTGTATATCCAGCAGATCACGCAAGCACAGCAGATGGCAGAAACGCAGCCTGCAGGCGAAGCCTGAAGCCGTAGGCACCAGGTGAACATATGAGCCTGGTTCGAAACAGCATTACCATTGGGGGGCTGACTTTGGTTAGCCGCGTGCTTGGTCTTGTGCGCGATATGTTGATGGCGCGCTATGTCGGTGCAGGCCTTGCGTCCGACGCGTTTCTGATTGCATGGCGACTGCCGAACCTGTTTCGTGCATTGTTCGCCGAAGGCGCATTCGCGGCGGTTTTTGTACCTCTGTTCAACAAAAAAATGACCGAGGCGGAACGCGAAAAGGCACAATCGGGCCTCACCGCCGCGCGCACATTCGCGAGCCAAGTGCTGTCCGTGTTATTCCCATTTTTGGTGCTGTTCACGGGCATGTGTCACTGCTTGGCGGGATATTGAATTCGCTGAACCGTTTCTGGGTTAATGCCGCCGCGCCGATATTGCTGAATATCTGCATGATTATCGCGCTGATTTTCTTCCGTGGTGACAGCGAAGTTGAAACGGCGGTCACGCAGGCGATAGCGGTCACCGTATCCGGCGCGCTCCAATTGCTTTGGCTCATGTGGGCATGCCACCGCGCGGGGGCCAGCCTGAAGCTTGCGTTGCCACGTCTAACGCCCGACGTAAAATTGATGCTCGCATTGATTGCGCCAGCCGCGATTGGCCAAGGCGCCATTCAATTCAACCTTCTTATCTCAACCTCGCTCGCGGCGCGGTTCTTGCCAGAAGGGTCGGTGTCTTGGCTCTATTATGCAGACCGTTTAAATCAGCTGCCATTGGGATTGATTGGCATCGCAATTGGTACCGCGATCCTGCCTGCGCTTTCGCGGCAAATCGCCGGTGCCGATAGCAAGGCAGCGTCCGACACGCAAAATCGCGCCGTCGAACTAGCGTTGTTCTTTGCGATGCCCGCAACGGCGGCTCTGATCGTTTCGGCGATACCAATCGTCCATGGCATATTTGAACATGGCGCATTCACAGCAGCCGACACGCGGGGGACCGCCGCTGTCCTGATGGCTTTTTCCGCCGGCGTACCGGCTTATGTCCTTATCAAGGTGCTGACACCCGGATTTTACGCGCGCAGCGACACCAAAACGCCGCTGCGGTTGGCTTTGTGGTCGATGTTGGTGAACCTTATCGGTAACCTCATTCTTATTTGGCCGCTCGCACATATCGGCGTTGGCGTTGCGACTGGGATATCGGCCTGGGTCAATGTCGCCTTGCTGTGGTTCACCTTGCGCAAACGCGGGCATATCGCGGTCGATGCGCGGCTCAAGCAAAAGGCGTGGCGCATTGTTCTGGCTGCAGCATTGATGGGTGTCGCGCTGTTTTTCGGCAATGAAATCATTGAAGACCAATTGGGCACGGGATTGTGGCGACGCATCGCTGTGCTGTCGGTCCTCGTCAGCGCTGGCGGCGCTGTATATGCGCTGGCCATATTGCTTTTTGGCGCTTACCGAATTCAAGAATTGAAATCCCTGTTCCGCCGGCGTGCAGCCTCGCCTGCGGCCAATATAAGCGAGTAATCATCATGCGCGTCGTTTCTGGCATTCAACCCACCGGCAATCTGCATTTGGGCAATTATCTGGGTGCGATCCGCAACTGGGTGAAAATGCAGGATGAAATGGAATGCCTTTACTTCCTTGCCGATTTGCACGCGATTTCGATGCCGCATGTTCCGGCCGAATTGACGGCGAACACGCGCGAAATGGCCGCGGCCTTGCTCGCGTGCGGATTGGACACCGACAAGGCGATATTGTTCAACCAAGCGCAGGTCCCTGCCCATGCGGAGCTACAGTGGTTGCTCACCGGCACCGCGCGCATGGGTTGGCTGAACCGCATGACGCAGTTCAAGGACAAGTCGGGCAAGAACCGCGAAGGCGCCAGCATTGCGCTGTTCACCTACCCCGTGCTTCAGGCTGCCGACGTCTTATTGTATCAGGCGACGCATGTTCCGGTCGGCGAAGACCAAAAGCAGCATTTGGAACTGGCGCGCGACATTGCCCAGAAGTTCAACACGGATTTCGGCAACGGCACCGATATCTTCACCTTGCCCGATCCCATCATTCCCAAAGAAACCGCGCGCATCATGTCCCTGCGCGACGGCAGTTCGAAAATGTCAAAGTCGGATCCAAGCGATATGAGCCGGATTAACCTGATAGACGATGCCGACACCATCCTGAGCAAAATCAAGAAGGCCAAGACGGATCCTGAGCCGCTTCCGTCGGAACCTGCGGGCCTTGAAGGCCGTCCCGAAGCGAAAAATCTTGTCGGCATTTACGCCGCCTTTGCCGATGAGACTGTCGAGGCGACACTATCGCGTTTCGGCGATCAGGGCTTTGGCGCATTTAAACCGGCATTGGCCGAAATCGTCATTGAACATCTGCGTCCCATTTCCGAACGCTTCGCTGTTCTGAAGGATGATCACGAGCAAATAGACGCTGCGCTTGCCAAGGGGGCAGCGAAAGCGCGTGAGCTTGGCGGACCAACGTTGAAGGCAGCTTATGCCGCGCTGGGTCTGCTGCGCTAAATTGTGCGCTAGTGCCGTTCAACCACAGTTCAGCGAAACTATTGTAACGTAATGGCGTTGTATTATTGAAGGCGCTCGGTCGCTGCTTAGGGGATTTGAAATGATGAAGAAGGTCGCAACTTTTCTTGCTCCGATAGCAATGCTGGCACTTGGTGCCTGTGCAACGCCGTTTAACGCGGATGTCTCGCGTTTTCAGGAATTGCCCGCACCGCAAGGCCAGACCTTTGTTATCCGCGCGGCCAACCCGGACAATGCAGGCGGCATTGAATTTGGCCAATATGCGGCTTTGGTTGCAAGCGAGCTTCAGGAAATCGGTTATGTGCCCGCGTCGGGCGCAAATGCCGATATGACCGTCTCGCTCGATTATGCGGTCGATCAGGGCAAGGAACGCAACATCGTTCGCCAAGATCCGTTTTATGACCCTTATTGGGGCTTTGGCAGCTTTTACCGGCCCTATGTCGTGCGCACCCGTCGCGGCGCGCGTTACGTCGTCGGCTATTATGATCCATTTTTGTATAGCGGCTTCAACCGCCCCTATGAAATCGACAGCTTCACAGTATTCACGGCCAATCTCGATATGAAGATTGACCGTAATGGCGATGGCAAGCGCTTGTTTGAAGGCAAGGCGGAAGCCAAGTCGCGGTCAAACAAGCTGCCTTATCTGGTGCCAAATCTGGTTGAGGCGATGTTTACAGGATTCCCCGGCAATGGCGGCGAAACAGTCCGTATCTCGGTTGCGCCAGAGGAAAAGCGCTAACCCGCTCAACTAAGCACTTCGCGAAATCGGCGAAGCTTGGAGATCAGACCCCGCAACTCAGCTCGGTTTGGCCATAGGCCGTGCCCTCACCGCGGGTGCTGGATATGCCGGCGTAAAGTTCAGTTGCCCTGAATATGCCATCGGGCCCAATGTTAAACCCATTGTCGCGGAAAACGGTAATGACCTTAGCTGGCGGGTCCGCGAAATATAGCGATTGCGATTCATAATGCTGGCCAAGCGCCGTGAGCGACAATCCATCAAATGAACGGCGCAGGCGCGCATAGCTGCTTTTGCCTTCGACCTTGGCATAGGCTTTTTCGCGTGCAGCCTCGTTAGCATATTCTTTCGCTTCCAATGCTTGCCATTGCGCCCGAAGCCGCGCGCCAATTTTGGTAAATTCCGCGCCAATCTCACCACTGAAGGCGCATGTTTGCGGATTGAAGCCAATGGCAATCGGTTTTCCGCCCAAGCGCGCCAATATGGATTTTCCATCGGCCAGATAGCCGTAGCGATTATCCGGAAGCTTCACCTCAATGAAGTCGTCGGCGGTAAGGCCAACAAGTTTCAGCGTGGTATCTGCGCGCGCACGATCAATAAGCGCGCTATCCGACGCCGTCGTCGCCCACACATCAACGGGCATATCAACAACCCATGATTGATCGTTCAGCAAGGTGACAAGCTCGGGTGGCTTCGACGGTGAAAGATTGACCATCGCGATGAAGCCATTGCCGTCGCTCAATGCAATCCAACCATCGCCGGGCGGTGAACCCGGCTGAACAACGCCTGTCACTTGCGATCCGCGCGGCAGCTTGCCCAATATCACGCTTTCGGCCGTGCTCGGCTTGTCGCGAATATTCGCCTCGGTCATTGTGAAGAAAATTTCGGCCGCGGCCGTCGCGCTTGTGCTCTGATCGACAGCAGGTGTTACCGAACCGTTCTGCATGTCATCAAGGACGAACAGCCAGAAGTATAAACCAACGAAAATCAGCAGAATAATCAGCGCCGCGACAGGCATCACCCGTGAACGTTTGGGGGCAGCCCGGGACACAGGTCGCGCTTTCAGCGAAGCGCCGCAATGTGCACAAAATAGCGCGCGAACCGCATTTGCCGACCCGCATGACGCACAAGATTGTCCCATCGCATCCCTTCCGATTCCCTATAAGTGGATAGGCTCTGGAAAGGATGTTGAAAAGGGGTGGATTACGCTTCGAGCTGACGGAGCAGCGCGCGGACATCATTGTCCATGTCGCTGTCCTGCTGACGCAAGCCTTCGACCAAGCGCACGGCGTGAATTACCGTCGAATGGTCACGTCCGCCAAATTTGCGTCCGATTTCCGGATAGCTACGCGGTGTCATGACCTTGGCGAGATACATGGCGACCTGACGCGGGCGGACAACGGCGCGCGCTCGGCGCTTCGATGACATTTCGCTCCGGTCGATGCGATAATATTCGCATACCGCACGTTGAATTTCGTCGATGGTGATACGGCGGCGGCAAGCGCTCAAAATATCTTTCAGCTGCTCTTCCGCCAAGGTCCGGGTCACTGGCTTGCCGGTCAGCTGGGCATATGCCAGCAGCTTGTTCAGGCCACCTTCGAGTTCGCGGACATTGCGGCTGATGGTGCGGGCCAGAAATTCGATCACATCTTCACCAACTTGCGCTTCGGGCATGTTGGCAAGGCGTTGTTCGAGAATCAGGCGGCGCAGTTCCAGGTCCGCTGGTTGAATGTCCGCGACCAGACCCATCGACAGACGCGACAGGATGCGCTGATCCACGCCGTCAAGCGCTTGCGGTGCGCGGTCGGCAGCAACGACGAGGCGTTTGCCGGCACCGATGATGGCGTCGATGGTGTGGAGGAACTCTTCCTGCGTCGATACCTTGCCAATGATGAACTGAATATCGTCAATCAACAGCACATCGACGGCACGCAAGCGCGCCTTGAATTCCATGACTTCCTTGCGCCGCATCGCGGTCACAAATTCTATCATGAATTTTTCTGCAGACATATAAATGATCTGCGCGTCGGGGTTCACTTCGGCATAAGCGTGACCGATGGCATGCATCAGGTGGGTTTTACCCTGACCCGTTGCCGCTTGAAGATAAAGGGGATTGAACAGCGGCTTGTCTTTCGACGCCACGCGTTCTGCAGCACTGAGCGCGAGAACATTGGTTTGGCCTTTAACGAAATTCGCAAACGTCATGCGCGGATCAAGTGCCGAACGTGGCGGCAGAGCATCATTCGCTTCTTGCGCAACAATGCGTTCGGCGTTTGTCGACGCACGGAGCAATTCGACGCGTGGTGCACCGGGGCGTGTGCGGATCTTAAGCTGCTTCACGCTTTTATTGGTGCTCGACCAAGCCAAACGCAGGCGATCGGCATAATGATCCGACACCCAACTTGCCGAAAAATCGGAGGGCAAAAGAAGTTCGAGCGTACCCGTCAGGTCACAAAAATCACCAAGGGTGATGGAGCGAATCCATTGGCCATATATTTGCGCGCCCAAATCGCGACGCAAGCCAGATGAGATTGTCTGCCAATCACCATCAAAACGGGATTTCAACGTCAGGCCGGCATTTTCGCCATGTGATTGATCTAATGTCATATGCGATACTGATTTATCTTCGGCCAACGTGCCTGCCCCCAATTTTCCACCCCATCCAGACCAACACAACCGCGCGCTATCTGCCCACATGCGAAGCGCACAGACAGTCACTATGCATTTGTTGCCAAATGCAGCAGTCGCGATGTCTTATTCTCCATGTGAGGCACTGCCCGACTGTCGTCATGCATTGCTGGAAACAGTTTCTTAGACCGCTCGAAACGAGTCGATCAAGTGCAGCGCTGCAAAAAAAATGAAATAAATGGCATTGACTCGGCAACAGCCAAGCAAATGCGTCAATTAATTTTTAAGCACTTAATTTTGCTCACTTTTTTGCAAAAACCCCTGTGAATATCTTCCGAATCGCGGGAAATCCGTCGCCTTTGGCTTTGTGACAGTGGGCAATAAAAAACCCGCCGGGAAAACGGCGGGTTTCAAATTTTAAGGCTGGACCAGCCAGCCTATAAAACATGGGTTAAGCGAGACCGCCAACCGCCTTTGTGAGGCGACCAAATTTGCGCGATGCTGTGTTCTTATGCAGAACGCCCTTGGATACGCCACGCGCCAATTCAGGCTGTGCAGCAGCGAGTGCAGCAGCGGCTGCCGACTTGTCACCGAGTTCAATCGCCGACTCTACCTTTTTGATGAAGGTACGGATGCGGCTGACGCGTGCGCCATTAACTTCGGTGCGACGCGCATTGCGACGGATACGCTTTTTTGCTTGCGGCGTATTGGCCATTTTTATCCTCGAATTTCGATATTTGCGGAGACGTCTTTATGAAACACGTCCGTTGAAGGAGCGGCCCTTAACCCTGCCCAACAGATTCGTCAACCTCGAAATACCGCACTATCGCTGACATTTCGCGCAGTAAAAGGTCGAGCGCCCCGAATCAACGCGCCGTTGAACAGGCGCGCCGCAACCGCAGTCCTGCCCTTCGCGGCCATAGACGCGCCAATCCTTGGCAAAGTAGCCAAGTTCTCCGTCGGGTGCAGCAAAGTCACGCAAGGTCGATCCGCCAGCCGCGATCGCCGCCGTCAGCACCTCTTTAATCGCCACAACAAGGCGCACTAGCCTAGGCTTGCTAATTGAGCTGGCTGGCGCCCGCGGGTCAATGCCGGCCATGTGCAGCGCCTCACACACATAGATATTGCCTAAGCCTGCGACGATATTCTGGTTGAGCAGCATGGCTTTAATAGGGGCCTTGCGGTCGTGCAGCGCATCGCGCAGCACAGTTGCATCAAATGCCGGCGACAAAGGCTCCGGCCCCATTTTTTCAAAAAAGCGATAGCTGTCCAATTTGGCCGAATCGATAATATCGAGCGAACCAAAGCGGCGGTGGTCATTCAACGCGACAACCCGACCGCTGGCTGTTTCCAGAATGAAATGGTCATGCTTTTCGATTTCCGCAGGATCCACACGCCATCGTCCGGACATGCCCAAATGGAATATCAGCGTATCCTCACGATCGGTATGCATAAGGCCATATTTGGCGCGCCGCCCGAGCGTTTCGATTCGCGCGCCCGTCAACCGCTGACGCAGATCGACCGGGATGGGCCAGCGCAAGTCCGCACGGCGCGGTTCAGCCCGCACGATAATCTCGCCTTCAAGCACCGAACGCAGGCCGGCGACTGTGGTTTCCACTTCAGGTAATTCTGGCATATCGTTTTGCACCCAGGGTCAGGACCTATTAAATGCACCATCGCGGCGTCAAAATGGCAAAGATATCGAAGTAAAATGTCCGCCGCAGGCAGTTATTCTGCCTGCAAGGGCATTTTGCTTTGAGATCGAAGCCATTTTGGCGTCCTTCGGATGGCGCAACAATCGGCTAGAGGCTGCAGAATGAATGATACGGTATCCTTTGGCTATGAACAGGTTAGCCCTGAAGAAAAGACAAAACGCGTAGGCGGCGTCTTTTCCAATGTCGCGCGCAAATATGACATCATGAATGATGCGATGTCCGGCGGCATGCATCGCCTTTGGAAAGACACCTTTGTGCGCCGTGTGAAACCGCGCGAGGGCGAAGATATCCTCGATATGGCGGGCGGAACGGGCGACATCGCGTTCCGCATGGAAAAATCAGGCGCGCAGGTCACGGTATCCGACATCAATGAAGACATGTTGGACGTCGGTATGGAGCGCGCGATGAAGCGCGGGATCGACAGCCTGATCTGGTCCCCGCAAAATGCCGAAACGCTCAGCTTTCCCGATGCGCATTTTGATGCCTACACAATTGCGTTCGGTATCCGCAACGTCACCGACATTCCCAAGGCACTGCGCGAGGCACATCGCGTGCTGCGTTATGGTGGCCGCTTCTTCTGCCTCGAATTTTCGACCGTTGAATGGCCTGGCCTCGCACAAATTTACGACGTCTATTCGGACAAGCTTGTCCCTAAGCTTGGTAAAGCCATCGCGGGTGATGAGGACAGCTATCGATATCTCGTCGAATCGATCCGCCGTTTCCCCGACATGCAAAATTTTAAGCGCATGATTGGCGAAGCTGGCTTTGTGCAAACGAAGGTAGAACCCATTTTGGGCGGACTTGTTGCCATTCATAGCGGCTGGAAGGTTTAACTTCCGCGCTGATGACACGTCCTGCAACCCATATTTTCCGTTTGCTCAAATGGGGCCGCATTCTCGCGCGGCACGGTGCGCTGCGCGCGATCGAAGCGGATCGGAACACGCCGCCGCAAGTTAAACGCCTTTGCCGTATCGCGCGCATCGGAACGCGTCAGCCCAATGTGCCCGATTATGCCGGCGCCTTTCGCGCCATTGGCCCTGCGGCCATTAAGCTTGGGCAAACGCTTGCGACCCGTCCCGATATCATCGGTGAGGAAGCGGCCCGCAATCTGCTGTCGCTACAGGATCAGCTTCCGCCCGCACCGTTCGATCTTGTGTACGCACAAATCGACAGCAGCTTGAATAAACCGGCTGCAGAGCTGTTTGAGTATATCGACCCCGAACCCGTAGGCGCAGCTTCCATCGCGCAGGTGCACCGGGCACGCACAACCGAAGGCAAAGACGTCGCTGTCAAAGTGCTTCGTCCCGGTATTCGCGAACAATTTGCCCGTGACATCGAAACCTATGAATGGGCCGCAGCGCATTTGGAAGCATTGGGCGGCGAAGCTGCGCGCTTGCGACCACAGCTTGTCATAGCCAATCTGAAACGCTGGACCTTGCGCGAACTCGATTTGCGCCGCGAAGCCGCGAGCGCGTCTGAGTTGAAAGATGCCATGGTCGCCGTCGACGGCTATATGATCCCCGCCATTGATTGGGACCGGACGTCTGGCCGTGTGCTGACGCTGGAATGGGTCGATGGCGTTAAGATTGCTGACATCGATGCGTTAAAAGCCGCTGGCCACGATCTGAACAAAATGGCCGAAAAGCTCGTGCTGACATTTTTGCGGCAGGCGATTTCGGAAGGTTTCTTCCACGCCGACATGCATCAGGGCAATTTGTTCGTGCAGGCAGACGGTACGATTGTCGCCATCGATTTCGGCATCATGGGCCGCATCAACCGGCAAGCGCGTTTCTGGCTTGCGGAGATCCTCTACGGATTGACCACCGGCAATTACAAACGCGTCGCCGAAATCCATTTCGAAGCGCAATATGTGCCGAGCTACCATAATGTCGATGAATTCGCGACCGCCCTGCGCGCTGTTGGCGAGCCGACACGCGGCAAGCCCGTGAGCGAATTGTCGGTCGGGCAAATGCTCGACAGTCTATTCGCCATCACCCGCGATTTTGACATGCAAACGCAGCCGCATTTGCTGTTGCTGCAAAAGACGATGGTCATGGTCGAAGGCATTGCGACCTCGCTGAACCCAAGCATCAATTTGTGGGATGTTGCCGCACCCTATGTGCGCGAATGGATTCGCGGGGAGCTTGGCCCTGAAGCCATGCTCGCCGACGGTATTCGCAAGCAAGCCGAAACCTTGCAGATGATACCCGACCTCATCCGCCGCTTGGACGAACAGCTTCCCCGCAAGGGCAGCGCGCCGGAACCACCCCCGCTTCCGCCTGTACAGATCATTTGGGAACGTACGGACAAAAGCAACGGCTGGCGCTACATGATAGTGGCCTTACTGGCAGGCGCCATTGGCGCTGCGGGCATGTGGGCAGCGGGATTGAGCTGATGACTGAAAAACGCGTTCTCCTGATCGTCAGTGGCGGCATCGCCGCTTACAAAGCGCTTGAACTTGTGCGCTTGCTGAAGCGTCAGGGTGTTGCCGTTCGCGCAGTGATGACGAAAAGTGCGGCCGAATTTGTCACGCCGCTTTCGATGGGCGTCATGACCGAAGACCAAGTATATGGCGACATGTTCGACCTGAAGGAAGAACGCGAAATCGGGCATATTCAGCTCAGCCGTCAGGCCGACCTTGTGGTGATTTGTCCCGCCACTGCCAATATCCTTGCCAAGATGGCCGCTGGCATCGCTGATGATTTGGCCACAACTATTCTGCTCGCGACGGACAAACCCGTTCTGGCGGTGCCGGCAATGAATGTCCGCATGTGGAACCATCCCGCGACGCAGCGCAACTTGGCGCAGCTGCGCGCCGATGGCGTCCATATCATGAACCCCGATGAAGGGGCCATGGCGTGCGGCGAATTCGGCCCGGGCCGCCTGCCCGAACCGCCCGCCGTCGCCGAACAGATTTGCAGCATGTTGGGCGTGCCGTTCAATACGCAACTGGCTTCGGGCCGTTCGCCGACCACCATGCCAAGCGCGATGCCGCTTACCGCACAACCCGATTTTGCCGATGTCGATCACCGTCCGTTGTTTGGCAAACGCGTCCTTGTGACCGCCGGACCAACGCATGAGGCGATCGATCCTGTGCGCTACATCGCCAACCGCTCGTCGGGGCGTCAGGGTTTCGCGATTGCAGCAGCGGCGGCTGATCTGGGGGCTGAGGTTATACTGATAGCTGGCCCCGTGCATCTGCCAACGCCGCCCGGTGTCTTGCGCATTGATGTCGAAACCGCGCTGGAGATGCAGGCCGCGGTCGAGAACGCCCTGCCCGTCGACGCCGCAATCATGGTTGCCGCCGTCGCCGACTGGCGCGCTGCGCAAGCGCCGGACCAGAAGATCAAGAAAGATGGCAATGCCATTCCGCCGCTCGCTCTGACCGAGAACCCTGATATCCTTGCAAGCCTAGCCATGCACAAGCAGCGTCCGAAGCTCGTGATCGGCTTTGCCGCAGAAACCGAAAATATCATTGCCCATGCGCAGGCCAAGCTTGCAAAGAAAGGCTGCGACTGGATTGTCGCCAATGATGTGTCAGGCGATGTCATGGGCGGTGAGAACAACGCCTTTCATATCGTAACCAAAGCAGGCGTTGATAGCTGGCTGGAAAGCCCCAAGGACGTTATCGCACGAAAATTGATGGAGAAGGTCGCCGATGAGCTCGCAAAAAGTTGAAGTGCGCGTCAAGCGCCTGAACCATGGCGCGGGCTTGGCTTTGCCTGCATATGCGACATCGGGCGCGGCCGGCATGGACATTTGCGCCGCCGAAAGCCTGAACCTGCGCGCTGGTAAGCGCCATGCCGTCGCAACCGGCTTCGCTTTTGCCATTCCAGATGGATATGAAGTGCAGGTGCGCCCGCGTTCGGGTCTTGCGCTGAAGCATGGGATCACCTGCCTCAACACACCCGGAACCATCGACAGCGATTATCGCGGCGAAGTGAAGGTCATTCTGGCTAATCTGGGCGAAGATGATTTTATGATCAACAAAGGCGACCGGATTGCACAGATTGTGGTGGCACCTGTTACCCAGGGCCACTTGGTTGAGGTGGATGACCTTGACGAAACCGTGCGTGGCGCTGGGGGTTTCGGCTCAACAGGCGTATGACGCTTAGCGATCAACAGCTTGACCGTTACGCCCGCCACATTGTGTTGCGCGATATTGGCGGCGCGGGTCAAAGCAAATTATTGTCGAGCCATGTCCTGCTCATTGGCGCGGGCGGCATTGGCTGTCCGGCAATCCAATATCTGGCAGCAGCCGGCGTCGGAACGATCAGCGTTGTCGATGATGATGTGGTGGCGCTGTCCAATCTCCAGCGTCAAATTTTATACAGCGACCATGATATTGGCACCGCTAAGGTGGAAGCGGCTGGCGCGGCAGCGGCACGGCTAAACCCCGACATCACCTTCATCGCGCTTCGGCAGCGGATTGGCAAAGACACCCGCGCCGACATATTGGCGGGCGTCGATGTGGTGATCGATGGCAGCGACAATTTTACGACGCGCCTGATCGTCAATGACCTGTGCCTTGCGGCAAAGGTGCCGTTGGTCAGCGCCGCGATTGGGCAGTTTCACGGACAGATTGGCACATTCACAGGATGGCAGGCAGATGCGCCATGCTATCGCTGCTTCGTTGGTGATGCACACGACCCCGATGATTGCGACGATTGCGCCACACAAGGCGTTCTGGGCGCGATGTGCGGGCTTATGGGTAGCTTCGCGGCGATGGAGGCGATACGCGCGCTCACGGGCTTTGGAGAGCCGCAGCAGGGCAGACTGCACCTGTTCGACGGACTGACCCCATCGATGCGGTGGATCAAATTGCCCAAAGATCCGGCCTGCTCCAGCTGCGGCGGCTTAACCGCCTAAAAGTTCGTCCACCCATTTTGGAACAAGCTCCGTCGCCGGGCCATGGCGCGATTCATTGAACCAAGAACTGCCATGCGATGGTTCAAGGTTCAGCTCCAATGTGGCGATGCCGTTTTGACGCGCTTCACGCACAAGACCGGCGGCGGGATAGACTGCGCCTGACGTTCCGATGCTGACGAACAAATCAGCGCGGTTCAGGGCGTGGTAGATATCACCCATGCGGTAGGGCATTTCGCCGAACCAGACGATATCCGGCCGCAATTGGCCAGATATGCCGCACGATGGACAGGCCGGTCGGTCAATCAATGTGCCGCGCCAGCCATGGCGGACATCACAAGCGGTGCACCACGCGTTCAGATGCTCGCCATGCATATGCAGCAGGCGTTTGGTTCCTGCCCGTTCGTGCAAATCGTCGACATTCTGTGTCACCAAAAGCAAATTGCCGCTCCATTCGGCATCGAGCCGCGCCAGCGCATAATGCGCGGCATTTGGCTCCACCTGCTGAATACGTTCGCGGCGCATATCGTAGAACCGCAGCACAAGGTCAGGGTCGCGGGCAAAGGCCTCCGGCGTTGCGACATCTTCAACCTTATGCTGCTCCCACAATCCACCCGCACTTCGAAACGTATCAATACCGCTCTCGGCGCTGACACCTGCCCCTGTCAGAATGACGATGTTTTTGATTTGGCGATCCACATTTGCTCCTTCACCGTCCCGCTGTGGCCGACGTCGTACACAGCACAACTTGTTTCGGCTCCCTAATATAGTAAGACCCTGAAACAATATCAGGGTGACGGTTATGAAAATAGGTATCATTGGCAGCGCGGGCCGCATGGGGCAGGCTTTGGTCGACGCAGTTGCGGCGGATGGTCAGGCATATGCGGGCGGCGTCGACAAAGGCGATGATCTTGCCGCTTTGGTTGCGTCCAGTGATGTGCTCGTCGATTTTTCCAGCCCCCATGCGATTGAGGCGAACCTTGATGCATGCGTTGCTGCGGGCAAACCAATCGTCATTGGCACGACCGGACTGGAGGAGCGCCACCATTTCCTGATTGACGACGCAGCGCGCGACATTCCGGTTTTGCAAACGGGCAACACGTCATTGGGCGTAACCATGCTGTCAGCGCTCGTGCAGCAGGCCGCACGCCAATTGGGTGACGATTGGGATATCGAAATATTGGAGATGCACCACCGGCATAAGGTCGATGCCCCGTCTGGAACCGCCCTACTGCTGGGCGAAGCCGCAGCCAGCGGACGCGGCATCGACCTAAAGCAACATAGCGACCGTGGCCGCGACGGCATCACCGGCGCGCGCAAAGCGGGGGACATTGGCTTTGCATCCTTACGCGGCGGTAGCGTCGCAGGGGACCATCATGTCATTTTCGCGTCCGAACATGAACGGATCGAGCTTGTCCATCGCGCTGAAACCCGCGCGATATTCGCGCGCGGCGCGGTAAAAGCCGCTGTTTGGCTGACGCGCCAAAAAGCCGGCCGGTTCACTATGCAGGAAGTGCTTGGCCTTTGAAAAAGGCAGATATCTTCGAATTTTATCACCGGCTGGCGGAGGCGAACCCTGCGCCTGAAACCGAGCTGGCCTATGGCAACGCCTACCAATTGCTCGTTGCGGTCACTTGCTCTGCCCAATCGACGGATGTCGGCGTGAACAAAGCCACCAAGGCATTGTTTGCGGAGGTTAAGACGCCCGCACAAATGGTGGCGTTGGGGCTAGAAGGGCTGAAGGCGCATATCAAAACGATTGGCCTGTTTAACAACAAAGCCAAAAACGTGATTGCCCTTTCCGAGATATTAGTCCGCGACCATGCAGGCGAAGTCCCTGCCGACCGCGACGCGCTTGAGGCGCTACCCGGCGTTGGACGCAAGACCGCAAATGTCGTGATGAACACGGCCTTTGGCGCAGAGACCTTTGCCGTCGATACGCATATCTTCCGTGTCGGCAACCGGACTGGCATCGCGCCGGGCAAAACCGTTCTGGCCGTTGAAAAGGCGCTCGATAAAAAAACGCCGCAACCGTTTCGCGTTGGCGCGCATCATTGGCTGATCCTGCACGGTCGGTATATTTGCAAGGCGCGCACGCCGCAATGTTGGCGCTGTCCGGTCGCGGACTTATGCCGCTTCAAACTCAAAACTGCGCCGCCCACAATCAAGTCAGCTAAAGTTCAGACTGACACCGTTAAAGCGGCCGCTTAATATTGGAGAGCAAACATGCGTAAAATGCTGCTAATCATTCCTGCCATTGCTTTGCTTTCGGGCGGCGGCGCGATTGCGCTTTCCCGCGATACAGCGCCCGAACCCGTCAGAGTGGTCAGCGAGCCAAAAAGCTGCGTCACGATATCGCAGATACGGTCAACGAAAGTCATCGATAGCCGCAATATCGATTTCCGCATGGTCGGCGGCAAGACCTATCGCAACACCCTGCCACAAAGCTGCCCCGGTTTGAAATTTGAGGAGCGTTTTTCCTACCGCTCGTCGATCAACCAATTGTGCAGCGTCGATATTGTGCACGTTTTGCACGACCAAGGCGGCCGACTATATGAAGGTGCAGGATGCGGCCTTGGCAAGTTTCAGCAGATAGAGAAGCTTAGCGGCAAATAGCGTCAGTCCGGTTTTAACGCGACGTCCAAAAAGGTTCTCAAACGCCTTTGGGTCCTACTTCCCCGTCCAATTCCCAGGCCGCTTTTCGACAAACGCGGCCATGCCCTCTGTCTGATCTTCGGTGCCGAACAGACCATGGAACAGGCGGCGCTCGAATACGACACCTTGCTGCAATGTTGTTTCGAATGCGGCGTTGACCATTTCCTTGCATGCCAGCGCAGCCAATGGCGCCATGGCGGCAATCGCGGTTGCGGTTTTGATGGCTTCGTCGACCAGCTCAGCGGCGGGA
>JAJTEF010000004.1:83312-86376 GCA_021300355.1 Sphingomonadaceae bacterium
GACCAGCTCAGCGGCGGGAACGACCTTTGCGACCAACCCAGAACGTTCGGACTCGTTTGCGTCCATCATGCGGCCCGTCAGGCACATTTCCATCGCCTTGGCCTTACCGATCGCGCGCGTTAGCCGCTGCGAACCGCCCATGCCGGGGGTGACCGCAAGTTTGATTTCAGGCTGCCCGAATTTTGCATTGTCGCCGGCAATGATAAAGTCCGCCATCATGGCAAGTTCGCATCCACCGCCAAGCGCAAAGCCGTTCACGGCCGCAATCCATGGCTTGCGTGTCGCGGTCACGCGGTCATAGCCTGCAAAAAAGTTGTGGCCATACATGTCCGCAAAGGACTGGCTTTGCATTTCCTTAATATCCGCGCCCGCAGCAAATGCCTTCTCACTGCCGGTCAGCACGGCACAGCGTTGGCTGTCATCGGCATCGAAAGCCGCAAATGCAGCAATGAGATCCGCCAGCACTTGGCTGTTCAGCGCGTTCAACGCTTGCGGACGGTTGAGCGTGATGAGCGTCACCGCACCGCGTTGTTCGACCAATATCGTTTCGTAGCTCATAGCGGCTTCCATTCTTCTTGTGCGGGTAACGGGGCAAAGATCGCATCGATAAGTGCGTCCGTAACGCCTTCGGCTGTCGCGGGATCCCATTTGGGGCTGTTGTCTTTATCCACGATTACGGCCCGCACGCCCTCAGCAAAGTCGGGGCGCACAATCACGCGGCTGGCGATACGATATTCCATGGCCATGTTATCGGCAAAGTCGGTGAGCTTGCTGCTCTCGGCCAATTGGCGCAGCGCAACTTTACAGGTTTGCGGGCTTTTGGTCCGCAAAGTCGCCAGCTCTTTCATCGCCCAATCGCTGTCATCGCCTTCCAAGCTTGCGAGAATATCCTCCAGCCTATCCGACGCAAAATGGCGGTTGATCTGAACTATAGTCTCAACGATTTTGGAATCGGGCGGCGTCACCGACAAGGTTCCCAATATGGCGTCAATCCGGTCTACATCCTCAGTTGCGATCCGCGACTTCGCCTCGGCTAGAAGATTGCTCGTCAGATAATGTGTGGCCAGCCCAAGCGACAGACAGCCTGCGCCTGCGATACGCGCGCCGGTAAGCGCCAGAAACTGGCCAACGCGTCCCTCAAGCCGCGAAAGATACCATCCACCGCCAACATCGGGAAACAAGCCAATGCCGGTTTCAGGCATGGCAAATTTTGTGTTCTCGGTCGCCACGCGGAAACGCGCAGGCTGGCTGATACCAACGCCGCCACCCATGGTGATACCGTCCATGAACGCCACAACCGGCTTGGGATAAGTGACCAGCAAATGGTTCAGTTGATATTCGTCGTGGAAGAATTGACGCCCGGATTCTCCGCCATCATTCATGGCCGAATTGCGCAAAAAGGCGATATCCCCACCCGCACAAAAACCGCGCCCGTCGGCATGATCAATAACCACGCACTTCACCGCAGGATCGTCCCGCCATTTCAGTAGGGCCGCCGTCATGGCATGCACCATCGGCAATGTCAGCGCATGCAGCGCCGATGGCCGGTTCAAGCTAATGAAACCGGCATGTCCTTCGACCTTAAGCAAAATATCATCGGTCATTGGCGTAACAAATCCCGGCCGATAATCATGCGCATGACTTGATTGGTGCCTTCCAAAATCGAATGCACGCGCAAGTCGCGCCAGAAGCGCTCAATGGGGTAATCGCGTAAATAGCCATAGCCGCCGAAAAGCTGCAGCGCCTTGTTCACTATCTCGCTTCCGCTGTCGGTTGACAGCCGCTTCGCCATCGCGGAAAAACGCGACTTGTCCGGTGCGTTCGCCGTGACCTTGGCCGCAGCAATGTAGAGCAACGCCCGCGCGGCTTCCAAATCGGTGGCCATGTCGGCGAGCATGAATTGCGTATTCTGAAAATCGGCGACGGGTTGGCCAAATTGCTGCCGCTCTTTGGTGTAGGCAATGGTTTCATCTAGGCAACGCTGCGCACCACCAAGCGAACACGCCCCGATGTTCAAGCGTCCGCCGTCCAAGCCCATCATCGCAAAGCGGAAACCATCCCCTTCTGCGCCCACGCGATTGGCCACCGGCACGCGGCAATCTTCAAAGATCACCTGCGCCGTGGGCGATGCATTCCAACCCAGCTTTTTCTCAGGCGCACCAAAGCTCAAACCCGGCGTATCCTTGTCGACCACAAGGCAGGTGACGCCCTTGGTCTTTTCTTCGCCTGTACGAACCATGACAACATATATGTCATTATAACCCGCGCCGGAGATAAACTGCTTGGTGCCGTTTACGATATAATGGTCACCATCGCGCCACGCGCTTGTCTTCAGCGCTGCCGCGTCCGATCCGCTGCCGGGTTCCGTGAGGCAATAGCTTGCGATTTTTTGCATCGACACAAGGTCAGGCAAATAACGCGCCTTAAGCTCCGCGCTGCCAAAGCAATCGATCATCCACGCAGCCATATTATGGATCGAAATGAAGGCGCTTGTGGCGGGGCAGCCATAGGCCATCGCCTCCATGATCAGCGCTGCTTCCAACCGTCCAAGGCCAGTGCCGCCCGATTCTTCAGAAACGTAAATGGCGCCAAAGCCAAGTTCGCCCGCCGCTTTCCAGACATCGACCGGATAATGCGACTTTTCGTCCCATTCGGCAGCATAAGGCGTAATCGCGTCCGCGGTGAATTTGCGCGCCATGTCTTGGATGGCGATCTGATCGTCCGTCAATTCAAATTGGTTTTGCATGACCTCTCCGTAGCATCGCGTTTTTCAGTTATCCAGCCATTAGCTTCGGGCAGCACACATATCGCGCCACCGGGCAAATCTAAGGGCACAATGATGTGTTCCATCCGCCGTGAAACCGTGCCCTTCGTAAAAAAGTGGAGCTGCCCAAAAAAAACTTGGCGCGATGCCGCTCCGCCTGCTAACCGACCGCTACAAGCACCCATAGCTCAGCTGGATAGAGCGCTGCCCTCCGAAGGCAGAGGCCAGAGGTTCGAATCCTCTTGGGTGCGCCACTTAACTCATTGATATATAACAATATTTAAACGCAGCGATGTGCCG
>JAJTEF010000022.1 GCA_021300355.1 Sphingomonadaceae bacterium
GAGTTTCGGTTTCGTCAAAAATGGCGGCATGGGCGCAGAGGCGCTGATCTATTTTGACCCGGCGCTCGCCGACGCTGCGCGCTATCGGCGCAAGCGCGCTGGGCATTTGCAGTCCAAGGGCCGCTTCCTTGCGGCGCAATTGTTGGCGATGCTGGAAAATGATCTGTGGCTGACCAATGCGCGTTCCGCCAACGCAGCGGCGCACATCATCGCGGGCGCAGCAGCCGAGCGATTGCTTTATCCGGTGCAAGCCAATGAGATATTCTTGCGCCTGACGCCCGTTGAAGCGGCGGCGTTGCGGGCGCAAGGTTTTGACTTTTACGACTGGGGCGTTGTCGACGAAAACTGGGGGGCGGCGCGTCTCGTGACCAGTTGGCAACATACCGAGACCGACGTCGCCCCGCTGGCCCGCGCGATCGCTGCGTTATGAGCACGGCCGGGGGGGAACCGATTACAGAGCCCGGATTTCTGGCGCCACGGGTATGGATACCCTTTATGGTGACGTCGCTCATCTGGGGATCTACCTGGCTGGTGATCCGCGATCAATTGGGCACAGTGCCGCCGACCTGGTCTGTCGCCTATCGCATGATTGTGGCCGCCATCGCTATGTTCATCCTAGTCATCGTGATGCGCCAGCCGGTGAAGATAGATCGGCCAATGGTCGGTTGGACAATCCTGCTTGGCGTGATGCAATTCGCGATGAACTACAATTTTGTCTATGCCGCTGAACATTATATCACGTCGGGATTGGTCGCAGTGGTATTCGCGCTGTTGATTGTACCCAATGCGGTGCTCGCCAAATATTGGCTTGGACGGTCAATCGGCGGAGCGTTCATATTAGGATCAGCGATTGCCTGCGTCGGCGTCGGGTTGTTGATGCTGCAGGAATACCGCGCTGCCCCTATGGGCGGGACGGATGCACTGATTGGGCTATTTCTGGTGCTGTGCGCGGTTGCTACGGCATCGGTCTCCAATGTGCTTCAGGTGACGCCAAAGGTTGCGCGATACCCAACGATCACGATATTGGCGTGGTCAATGTTCTGGGCCAGCTTGGCCAATGCGACTTTTGCATTCGTGATGGATGGTCCGCCAGTCATCGACATGCGTCCCGGATATATCGGCGGTGTGCTGTATCTGAGCATCATCGGTTCGGTCGTAACCTTCCCGCTTTATTTTCGCCTCATCCGTGACATTGGCCCCGGCAAGGCTGCTTACACGGGCGTGGTCATTCCGGTCTTTGCGATGATCCTATCGACGATATTCGAAGGCTATGTCTGGTCGACATTGGCGATGGCGGGTGGCGCACTGGTGATGGTTGGCCTCGTCGTCGCAATGCAGACGCGCAAAGCTTAGGGCACTTAAAGGGGGTTAGGTGAATGCCTTGCCCCTCACCCGTCAAAATGTTTCCAGCCCCGCAAGCCGATAGCCCAATTCTATATGACTGCGCGCGCAGCCAATAATGCGCTTAGGCCCTGCCGGTAATCCGCATATTTCGGCGTCCATCCCAGCAGCCGTTTAGCCTTCATATTTGAAACACGCCGGTTTTCGGCATAAAATCCGCGCGCCATAGGCGACAGTCCTGCCCCGTCCAGCGTCATCAGTGGCGGCCAATCCTGCGCCAAAAGATCGCACGCATATTCGATGACATCATTTTGCGACGCTGGAACATCATCGGCAATATTATACACGCCAGCGGGCCCATCAAATGCGGCAATGACTGCGCTAACAATGTCATCAACATGCACACGGCTAAAGATTTGCGCGGGCATATCGATACGGTGCGCCTTGCCATCTTCGACCCGTTCCAACGCAGATCGACCAGGGCCGTAGATGCCGGGCAAGCGAAAGACAGCCACGTCCTGGCGCAAGGCCTGCCATGCAAGGTCGGCATCGGCACGCGCAGTTCGGCGCCCCTCGCCAATAGCCGCGCTCTCGTCGACCCACGCACCGCCCGTGTCGCCATATACACCCGTTGAGGACAAATAGCCGAGCCAAGAGGCGTCACCACCTGCAATCCTGTCGCCATATTTCAACAGCACGGGGTCCCCGCCCTCACCATTGGGTGGAACGCTCGACAAGATGTGCGTGGCGTTTTCGATTGCGGCACTGACCGCCGCTTCATCGTCAAAAGCAATCGCATCGCCGCCGCTCATCCGCCGTGTTCCAGTGACGTGCCAGCCGCTTTCACGAAGGCTGTCGGCGAGACGCGAGGCGGTGTACCCCATTCCAAATATGAGCATGTGACGGTGCATCGGCATGGGTTCGCAATCTAATGGCTTGCCGTCAAGCACCGCAATTGCAATTAAGCAGATAGGGAGGAACCACGCCACGTGACCGTAGAAGTTATCAAGTCAAATTTACTGGGTGACATTGCGCACGGGTTCCTTGGCCGCGTTGGCGGTGTTTCCACCGGTATTTATGCAGGGCTGAACTGCAGCCTTGGTTCGGACGATGTGCGCGACAATGTCATCGAAAACCGGCGGCGTGCGGTTGCTGCCGTTATGCCCGGGGCGGCACTGGCGCGGGTGTACCAAATCCATTCGCCCGACGTGGTCACCGTCACTGGCCCCATTGACCAAGACGATCCGCCCAAGGCCGATGCGCTGGTCACGGATAGACCGAATATTCTGCTTGCGGTCCAAACCGCGGATTGCGTGCCGGTGTTATTTGCGGACAGACAAGCTGGTGTCGTTGGTGCGGCACATTCGGGATGGAAGGGCGCATTCACAGGCGTCAATGAAAACACGATATTGGCGATGGAAGCACTGGGCGCACAGCGCGAGCGGATAGCCTGCGCGATCGGCCCATGCATCGCGCAAAAAAGCTATGAGGTTGACGCTGGTTTCTTTGAGCGTTTTGCCGACGCAAACCCTGAAAATGCGCGGTTCTTCCGCGATGGCAAAGCGGGTCATTATCAATTTGATATCGAAGGCTATGTTGCCGCGCGACTTGCCGCCGCCGGCATCGCAACGGTCGAATGCATGGGACAGGATACCTACAGCCAGCCAGACCGCTTTTTTAGCTATCGGCGCAGCTGCCACCGCAGTGAACCGGGCTATGGCGGACAAATGTCGTTGATTGGAATATGGGGCAATGATGGTGGCTGAATCGGGCATAACACGGCAACGCTTTAAATCGATAATGGGCGGCTCCGCGGGGAATCTGGTCGAATGGTATGACTGGTTCGCCTACGCGACATTCAGCATTTATTTCGCGCCATTATTTTTCCCTGAGGGCGATTTGACAGCCCAGTTGCTCAACACAGCGGCAATCTTTGCGGCTGGTTTTCTGATGCGCCCAATCGGTGCTTGGGTGATGGGTATCTATGGCGACAAGCATGGTCGAAAGGCCGGGCTTACCTTGTCCGTTTTGTTAATGGCGGGCGGATCGCTCGCCATTGCCTTTGCGCCGACCTATGCGCAGGCTGGTGTTGTTGCGCCGACCATCTTGGTCATCGCACGGATGGTCCAAGGGCTGTCCGTTGGCGGTGAATATGGGTCAAGCGCCACCTATTTGTCGGAAATGGCCCCGGCGGCGCGGCGCGGATTTTGGTCGAGTTTCCAATATGCAACGCTGAGCGGTGGGCAGTTGCTTGCCATTTTGGTCGCCCTGATCTTGCAGGCGCTAATGAGCGAGGCGCAAATGGCCGATTGGGGCTGGCGCATTCCGTTTGTGATTGGGTCAATTCTGGCGTTGTGCGTCTATCTTTTGCGCCGGACGATGTCCGAAACAAAATCGTTCACAAATATCGACCAAAAACGCGAACATTCATCGCTGAAATTGCTTTGGCGGGATCACAAGCGATCTTGCATATTGGTCGCGGTGATGTCGGGTGGCGGCGGCCTGGCGTCTTATGCTTTCACCACCTATATGTTGAAATATCTGATCAACACCGCTGGTTTTGAAAAGCAAACTGCGACGTTGATCATCGCAGGCGCTGGGGTCGCGCTGGTCGCGGTGCCCATCTATACATTGGTTGGCCAAGCCACCTCGCCCATCGTCGCTTTGGCGCTGATTTTGATCCCGATTACACTGCACGGCGGATATACCGCCAACAATGCAATGGTAAAAGCGGAGATGTTTCCAGCCCATATCCGCGCACTGGGCGTTGCGTTTCCTTATGCGGTCGGGAACACCATATTTGCCGGGACGCTGGAATATGTCGCTTTGTGGTTCAAAAGTACGGGCAACGAAACGGGATTTTTCTGGTATGTCGCGATCTGCGTCGGTGCGACGGTGATTGCGTATCTGATGCTGCCTGAAACGCGCGACACGAGCTTAATCGAGGAAGACTAAGCCAAGCTGCTATCCCACTTCGAACAGGGATTCGCTCAGGCTTTAGGATCACGCCAATCCAATATGGGCCAACCGTTGGAGGCAGCAAGGCGCGCAAGCGGTCCGTGCGGATTGGTGGCAAAGGGTTCATCGGCATAGCTGAGCAGCGGGGCATCCGACACATGGTCTGAATAGGCACGGATGTGGCAGTTTTCGCGTGACAGGCCATGGGTTTCCATCCAGCCTTTGACCCGGTCAAGCTTCGCGGCGTCGTAACAATTATGCCCGTCAATCCGCGCCAGAACATGGCCGGTGCTGTCCGTGGCAAGGTCCGTCGCGATAATATCATCAAAGCCAAGCCGCTTTGCGATCGCCTCGACATATAGCCGGTACGACGCCGTTGCCATGACATGACGATAGCCCGCTGCCTTTTCTTCCGCCACACGGGCAAGCAACTGCGGATAGACATTTTTCCCCACCACAATGTCGGCATGGCTTTCCAGATATTTGGCAAATCGCGCCGTGGGAACGCGGTGGCCGATAAGCAATGTCTGCGAAAACTGCTTTAACCGCGCACGGTCCCACAGCTTCAGCGCGTATAATGCCAGCCCAATGGGTAATAACGGCGCGAGGAACAATCGCCACGGTGCCTTGTTAAACGCCATATGCAGGAGGAACCCATTATAGGTCGCGCGTCGCGTGACGGTCTTGTCCATATCATATATGGCAAGCAGCGTTGGTTTGGCATCAGTCATCGGTCTGCTACAGGCATAATATAATGGAAGAAGTCTAGAGGCTTGTGATACTTCCCTTTATACGCCAGTTATATGGCTATGGCTAACGCTGCAGAGTTCTTGCAAGAAGACCTAGCCGATGGCGGGCAAATCCTCTGCTTATCGGGCAGCTTTACCATAGCTTTGATCGGCGATATCGACGGCCGCTTGCGCGATTTGTCCGCCGATGTGCGCAAAATCGATCTCAGCGCGGTTGAACATATGGATACGGTTGGCGCGTGGCTTGTTCACCGCACGGCAAAGGCGTCGGGCGCCGAAATCATGGGTGCAGGTAAAGACGCCAGTCGTCTGCTTCAGGCTGTCAGTGGCGCCGATCAGACCGATATACCACCGCGACCACATCCGCCATCATTTGAGCGGTTCTTGGCCGAAGTGGGGCATAGTGTCGTCATCAGCTTTACAACGCTTTTGCAATTTCTGGGCTTTGTTGGCCAGGTTGTGAAAGCATCGTTCATACTTGCGATGAACCCCGGCCGTTTCCGCTGGCATGCCGTGGTCCAGCATTTTGACATGGTCGGTGTGCGTGCGTTGGGCATCATTGGCCTGATGAGCTTTCTGATCGGTATCGTCATCGCACAGCAAGGCGCGGTCCAGTTACGGCAATTTGGCGCCGAGGTGTTCACCATCAACCTGATTGGCCGGCTGACCTTTCGCGAATTGGGAATTTTGATGACCGCGATCATGGTCGCCGGTCGGTCGGGCTCCGCCTTTGCCGCGCAAATCGGCACGATGAAAATCACCGAAGAAATTGATGCGATGCGCACCATAGGTGTCGTGCCCGCCGAAGCTTTGGTTGTTCCAAGGGTCATTGCAGCAGTCATGATGATGCCCTTGTTGGGCATATTCGCATCGCTGATGTCCGTTATCGGCGGCGGACTTTTGTGCTGGATCGTTCTCGAAATTCCACCTGCAACCTTTGTGCAGCGGCTGCGTGAAGTTACGCCAATGACCGATTTCTGGATTGGCATGATTAAGGCACCCGTGTTTGGCGCAATCATCGCCATGGCGGGCTGTTTCCAAGGGATGCAAGTGCATGGCAATGCGGAGCAGGTCGGATTGAAAACCACTGCAGCGGTCGTGCAGGCCATATTCCTCGTCATCGTTCTCGATGCATTTTTCGCCATATTCTTTAGCGAAATTGGCTGGAATTAAACCATGGACCAGCCCAACATCATTTCCGTGCAAGGCCTGTGCAACAGCTTTGGCGAGCAGGTCATTCACCAGGATTTGAATCTTGAGGTGCGCCGCGGCGAGATTCTGGGTGTTGTGGGCGGGTCGGGCACGGGCAAGTCGGTGTTGATGCGGTCGATCATTGGGCTGCAAGAACCCGTTGCCGGTAAAATCCGCGTTTTCGACGAAGGCATGATCGGCAAGGAAGAGGATGAGGCCAGCGACGTTCGGCGCCGGTGGGGCGTATTGTTTCAAGGCGGCGCGTTGTTTTCCACGTTGACGGTGGCCGAAAATGTGCAGGTCCCGCTGCGCGAATTCTATCCTGATTTCAGCAAGGCGTTGCTCGACGAAATCGCGCATTATAAAATCTATCTCAGCGGGCTTCCCGCCGATGCTGCCCATAAATTTCCATCCGAGCTATCCGGCGGTATGCGCAAACGCGCGGGCTTAGCCCGGGCCTTGGCGATGGATCCCGAGCTTCTGTTTTTGGATGAACCAACCGCTGGGCTCGATCCCATCGGCGCTGCAAACTTCGACAATCTGACGCGGGATTTAAAAGAAACGCTTGGTCTCACGGTATTTCTGATAACGCACGATCTCGATACGCTCTATGCCATCTGTGACCGGGTCGCGGTACTCGCCGACCAAAAGGTGATTGCGGTCGGTGCGATTGAGGAGTTGCTGGCCATCGATCACCCGTGGATCAACGAATATTTCAGCGGACCACGCGGGCGGGCCGCACGTCGCGGTCATGACAAGCACAACAATAACCCACAGCCAGAATTACATCAGCCAGGAAGGTCATAGGACAGTAAAATGGAGACCAAATCCAACTATGTGATGGTGGGCACTATCACGCTTCTTCTGGTGGCCTTGCTCGCGGCATTTACCGTTTGGCTGTCACGCGCTGCCGAAGGCGACAAGAAAGAATATGACATATTCTTTCAGCAGTCGGTGAACGGTCTTGCGAAGGGCTCAGGCGTTTCCTTCTCCGGTGTACCGGTCGGCGAAATCCAAAGCATTGAATTGTGGGAACCCGATCCAGAATTTGTCCGCGTTCGCATCACCATTAAGGATAGCGTACCCGTGCTTCAAGGTACCACTGCGACGATCAACGGCGTGGGCTTTACGGGCGTTTCTGAAATTCAACTGGACGGCGCGGTCAAGGGCGCACCTGCCTTGGTTTGTCCAGAAGCCAATCCGAAATCGGCATGTCCCACCGGCGTTCCCGTCATCCCCACAAAGCCAGGGGCCTTGGGGGAATTGTTGAACAATGCGCCGTTATTGTTGGAGCGGCTTTCGGCGTTGACCGAGCGGTTGACGAACATTCTGTCTGACAAGAACCAGCAGTCCATTGAACAGATATTGGACAATGTCGAAAATCTGTCGGGCACGCTGGCTACACAAGGTCCGGATTTGCGCGCCGCGATTCAAGAATCGCGCATCGCGCTGCAAAAGGCAGGTCTTGCCGCAGATGAAATCACCAAAATGGCGGGCACCACCAACAAGCTGCTTGATAGCGATGGCCGTCCCATGTTGGCTGAACTGCGTAAAACGCTTCGCTCCGCCAATGGCAGTCTGGCCGCGCTGGAAACGACGTTGAACAATGCCAACCCGGCAATTGAAACGCTAAATACGCAGACATTGCCAGAGGTTACGCAATTGGCGCGCGACCTACGCGAATTGTCTGTCTCTTTAAAATCGGTCACCGACAAGGTTGATCAGGGTGGTATTGGCAGCGTCGTCAACGCGCCGGCATTGCCCGATTATCAACCTGGCAGCAGGAAACAAAAATGATGTTCAGCAAATTATCCAGCGCACGCCTATTGGCCTTACCCGTCATTCTGAGCCTCGGTGCTTGTGTAAGCTTCGAGACGAAAGCGCCGCCCTCCATGCTCGTACTGACCGCCGATAACAGCGTGACTGCAGGTGCAGCCCGAACGGCATCGGCGGCTGACGCCTTGGTCATACATTCGCCGGAGGTGCCGCGCAAACTCGACACGAACCGCGTGCCTGTCCAAATCAACGCCAGCAGCATTGCCTATGTGAAGGATGCGTTTTGGGCCGACAAGCCTGCCCGGCTGATGCAGCAATTGTTATCCGAAACGGTGTCGGCCAAAACCGGTCATCTGGTGCTCAGCGAAGTCGATGCTGGTGGCAAAGCAGCGCGCTTTATCTCCGGCAGCCTATTGGAATTTGGCGTGGACGCCGCAACCAATGAAGCGGTGGTGGTCTTTGACGCAGTGAAAATCACGCGCGGCAACCCAACCGAAAAACGCAGATTTGAAGCCCGCCGACCCGTTGCGGCTGTTGAAGCTGCGCCTGTTGGCGCTGCGTTGAACGAAGCGGCAAATGAGGTGGCGTCGCAGATTGCGGAATGGGCGAACTGACCGCGTCAGTTTGAACTAACGCGCGAATCCCTCTGGTTCTGGCCAGCCCTTTGCGTATGTCGCCATCACTTTGAATAACGCGCCCATGGATTCACGGGCAACAAGCCTATTACGCGCGTCGGAAATCTCCGTGGCCCGATCAGGATTAGCCTGCGCTAAGGTCATGGCGCGCTGATCAATCCCCAATCCTGACAACCAAGCACCCTGATCGCATGGCCCCGCAACATCGAGGCCAGATCTTTGTGCGCAGAGCGAAAGCGCATGGAAATCGACATGCGCAGTCAAATCACAATGGCCCGGATCCGAAAATGGGTCCGCATATGTGTGATTTTGAACCGCCTGCAATGTGCTGCCCAGTGCTGGCTCAAGATAACCATAATCAATGGTCAACATAACCCCGCCTTGGCCGGACAGTCGCGTGGAAAGCATGTCCATCACTAAAGCGGCATCCGGGCACGTTTCGTAAATACTTCCAACCGACGCCATGCGGAACTGTTTAGGAACTAGGGCGTCCGTGGAACGCGGACCCGGCATTGCGGCAAACCGCGCGCTATGATCGGGGACGACCACTCTCTCGTGCCAGCCAGCGTTCGTGGCAATCATCTGCGCGATGGGCAGCGCATCAAAGAATTCGTTAGCAACGATGAACAATGGCGCGTCGGTTGGCACCGTTTCCACATCATCATGGAACATAGCAAGGGGCACAGCCGCCAGCTGCTTTTCTCGCAAAACTCCGCTATTCTCGACAAAATGAACCTGTGGTTCAAATCCGAAACGCTTCATTGTGCGGAGCGCATCGGCAGCCAGCGTACCCCTGCCCGGCCCAAGTTCGACATAATAACATGGCGAAGGACGGCCACGCCGCAACCAGATATCGCTCAGCCAAATCCCGATCATTTCGCCGAACATCTGGCTGATCTCAGGTGCCGTTATGAAGTCGCCATCGGCGCCCAAAGGGTCAGCGCGGCTATAATATGCGGTGTTTGCCACGCGCATATATTCGGCAACACTGATTGGGCCAGACGCTTCAATGCGGTGTGTGAGGCGTTGGCTTGTCGTCTGCGTGTCAGGCGACACTGTTACGCTGCCTGCGAGCCCCTGCCGTGAATAAGAGGAACAAGCCGATTAGGATCATCGGGGTGGTCAACCACTGCCCCATGCTCAGGCCGCTTGCTTCGACCAGCCACTGTAACTGCTGGTCCGGTTCCCGGAAGAATTCGATCGTAAAGCGCGAAAGACCATAGATCACAGCCGCCATGCCACACAGAAAGCCCGGTTTGTAGCGTGCGTCGGTTTTCCAAAACAACGGCCACATGATCGCGGCCATCAAAAGCCCTTCGAGCCCAGCTTCATACAGCTGGCTTGGGTGCCGCGGCAAATCACCACCATTTGGAAACACGATGGCCCAAGGCACGTCCGTCACGCGGCCCCAAAGCTCGTCATTCACGAAATTTGCTAACCGGCCGAAGAAGAGGCCAAACGGGACGCAACATGCGAGATAATCACAAACCCGCAGGAATGAGATCTTATGCTTGCGCGCCAAAAGCCAGAGAGCAAAAATGATTCCAACCGCGCCGCCATGGAACGACATGCCACCTTCCCACAGCTTGAAGACATCTAACGGGTTCTGCAAAATCGATGGCTGATAGAACAAGATATAGCCCGTTCGTCCGCCCAATATGATGCCCAGCGGCGCGTATAAAATAATATCGTCTGCATGGTCACGCGACATCGGCGCGCCCGGCCGTGCCAGCAGTTTGAGCAAAAAGCCGTAGCCGAGCAAAATACCTACAAGATAGGCCAAGGAATACCAACGCAGCTGAAAGAAGCCTAGATCAAGCGCAACAGGGCCAACACCAAGGTCTGTGAACTGAATATAGGTCGCTGCTGAAGCAATAATCTCGAATGACACAGTTTTTCCTCAGGATATTTTGACTTTCCTATAGAGCGAAATAGAAGGTGCACAAAGAGTTTAGGAGAGAATCACATGCCGTCCCAATTGGACCTCGCGATCGACGCTACCATAAATCGTCTCATGACCGACGATGGCCCTTTAACGGTGACCTATGTTGAAAAATTTGGTGTGCAATTGCCCATGCTGGCAAAAGCACCGGGCAACATGGCCGACTATCTGGCATTTTTTTGCGCCACGCATGCGGACAAAGAATTTCTGGTAGATGGCGACATCCGGCTAAGCTTTGGCGAAACTTATGCCGCAGCGCGCGTACTGGCTGGCGGCTTAGTCGACGGGCACAAACTTCAAAAAGGCGACAGGGTCGGGATCGCCGCGCGCAATTCGGCCAACTGGATTATTGCCTATATGGCGATCGTCATGGCCGGCGGCGTTGCAACTTTGCTCAACGGTTGGTGGCAAGGTGGCGAATTGGCCGAAGGTATCCGAATGGTCGGCTGTCGCTATGTCCTCGCCGATGAACAGCGCGCTGCGCGCTTGGCAGGGCATGACATTGGCGGTTGTGAGCTATTGATATTTGGTCATGACGGCGCACCGACGGAAGGCCTGTCTGTCTTGACATCAAAAGGTGGTAGCGCGGAAACACCGCTGCCCGCACTTGCCCCCACAGACAATGCGACGATTCTGTACACATCCGGTTCGACGGGTCAGTCCAAGGGCGCGGTATCCGACCACCGAGCCGTTGTTCAGGGCGCGATGAGTTATGTGGGCCAGACGCTCGTCTTTTTCGAGCTTCTTTCGTCCACTGGTCAGGCCATGCCAGCTCAGCCATCGGCGTTGGTCAACGTGCCATTGTTTCACGTTACCGCCTCCATTCCACTGGTTCTGCAAAGCTTCGCCATTGGACGCAAGTTGGTACTAATGCCAAAATGGGATGCGGAAGAAGCGATGCGCATCATCGAAAAGGAACGCATCAGCTATTTCGTTGGCGTTCCGTTGATGAGTATTGAACTTGCCACCCACCCGAACCGTCACAAATACGACCTTACGAGCTGCACGGCCTTCGCGGCTGGCGGCGCCCCACGCCCCGTGGATCATGTCAAAAAAATCCGTAAAGAAATGAGCTGGGGCTATCCGCTGCTGGGTTATGGCCTTACCGAGACGAACGGCGTGGGCTGCGGCAACTTCACCGATAACTATCTGGAAAAGCCCACCAGCACTGGACCAGCCACGAAGCCGTTGGTCGAAGTGCAAATGCTTGATGATGATGGAAATGTTCTTCCGCAAGGTGAACGCGGCGAAGTCGGTATTCGCACCATTGCGAATTTCAACGGCTATTGGAACAATGAACAATCTACGCGCGACGCATTTACCGCAGACGGATTCTTCCGGACCGGTGACATCGGTTATCTTGACGAAGACGGTTATCTGTTCATCGTAGACCGCAAAAAAGACATCATCATCCGCGGCGGCGAAAACATCAGCTGCCCAGAAGTAGAAGCCGCCGGCTATGAACATGACTCGATTGTCGAGCTGTCCGTGTTTGGCATTGCCGATGACAAATATGGGGAAGTTCCAGGCATCGTCTATCAGACGAAGGATGGGGTCGAGCTGACCGAGGATGAGCTCAAAGCGTTCCTTGCGCCGCGGCTAGCACCATTCAAAATCCCGGCCCATTTCTGGCAAGTGGCGGAACCATTGCCGCGTCTGGGCACCCAGAAAATCGACCGCGTTGCTTTGCGCCGGGAATATAACGCAAAGGTTTCTGCTTGATGCTGACATAAGGCGCGAACGCGCCTAGAGTGTCTGTATGATTTCAGCGCCCGACCGGATTATAAAACAACGCGACATTATCGACAGGACTGCGCTTGCCGATAAAGTTGAGTCTATTGTCGCAGAGGTTGGTTCTCAGCGCTGCCGTCCGCAGCTCCTCGAGCTTTTGCAAGGCGCGTTGGCGGACGGGCGCGCCGAAATCAAACGACGACTGGGTGAAAACCCGTCACAGGGTTACCGTGCGTCCGCAGAGCAAGCATTTCTGGTCGATCAGATTGTCCGGCTCATTTACGACTATGTGACCGTTCACGCATATCCTGCAGCGAACCGGTCGGCATCGGAACGGATCGCTATCCTTGCTGTGGGCGGATATGGCCGCGGCGAGATGGCACCACATAGCGACGTCGATATCGGGTTTGTTACCCCTTACAAAAGGAGCTCATGGACCGAACAAGTCGTCGAAGCGATTTTGTACCTTCTTTGGGATCTCGGCCTGAAAGTTGGCCAATCCAGCCGGTCTTTGGATGAGACCGTAAAAATGGCGCAAGAAGATCTAACGATCCGTACCGCGCTTTTGGAAAGCAGGTTCGTTTGGGGCGATCGTGCCGTTTACGAAGAGGCGGCGTTACGCTTCTGGAACGAAGTGGTCGCAAATACGGCGCCCGATTTTGTGCGCTTAAAAATGGCGGAACGCGATGAACGGCACAAGCGCATGGGCGACAGCCGCTACGTTGTGGAGCCCAATATCAAAGACGGCAAAGGCGGCCTGCGGGATTTGCATACCTTGTATTGGATCGGGAAATATATCCACAAGGTCTCAACGGCATCTGATCTCGTCGATGTTGGGCTACTGTCAGTCGAAGAATATAACCGGTTCAGGAAAGCCGAAAACTTCCTGTGGTCCGTCCGTTGCCATATGCACAATATTACTGGCCGCGCAGAGGAACGGCTGACATTTGATTTGCAGCGCGAAGTGGCCGAACAGATGCAGTTCGCTGACCGCCCCGGTCGTTCGGCGGTTGAGCGGTTCATGCATTATTATTTCTTGAATGCCAAAACCGTGGGCGACGTTACGGGCTTATTCTTGGCACATTTGGATGAGGCCATGGCTCAAAAAGGCCGCCGGTTCATTCCAAGTTTCAACCGCAAACCACGCAAGCTCAATGGCTTCCAACTCGACCGTGGTCGTTTGGCATTACCACATGATCAGTTTTTCGTCGAAGATCCCGTTCGGTTATTGGAAATTTTCCACCTCGCGGATTTGCATGGGCTGGAAATTCACCCTTTAGCCATGCGGACCGCGCAGCGCGACGCCCGGCTTGTAGATAAGACGGTCCAAAAGGACCCGCGGGCCAACGCACTCTTTCTAGATATTCTGACGTCACGTCGCGATCCGGAAACCGTATTGCGCTGGATGAACGAATCCACGATTTTTGGACGGTTCATTCCCGATTTCCGCCGCGTAGTCGCGCAAATGCAGTTCGACATGTACCATCATTATACCGTCGACGAACACTCGATCCGCGCCATTGGGCTATTGGCGAACATCGAAAGCGGAAAGCTGAAACAGGATCACCCGCTTTCGGCTGCGATAATGCGGAATATCGTCAGCAGAAGGGTATTGTATGTCGCAACCTTGCTGCACGATATTGCAAAGGGACGCGGCGGCGACCACAGCGTTTTAGGCGCTCAGGTCGCGGAAACATTATGCCCGCGACTAGGTTTATCAGCGGCAGAGACTGAGACAGTCGCGTGGTTGGTTCGCCACCATTTGTTGATGTCCGCAACATCGTTCAAACGTGACCTTGCCGACTTCAAAACAATATTAGATTTTGCGCAGGCGGTTCAGTCGCCTGAACGGTTGAAATTGCTGCTGGTCTTGACGGTGGTGGACATTCGCGCCGTTGGTCCGGGCGTCTGGAACAGTTGGAAGCGCCAATTATTATCCGATCTTTTCGAAGCCACTGAAGAAGTGCTGCGGCTTGGTCACAAGCAACGTGGCCGCGACGAACGCATCGCGTCGAAAAAGTCGAAGCTCGGGTCAGCCTTGCAGTTGTCTCCTGAAAAATTTGCGCATTTCGCAAAGACGTTACCCGACGCCTATTGGATAGCCGAGCCAGACGACATCATTGAGCGCAATGCACGGCATCTCTTGACAAATGAAGGCACTGAGCTTGCCATTGATGCCTGCTATTACCCTGACCGAGGGGCAACGCTCGTCACGGTGTTCGCGGCCGATCATCCCGGCTTATTTTATCGGATTGCAGGTGCAATTCACTTGGCGGGCGGAAACATCATCGATGCACGGATCCACACAAGCAGCGACGGCATGGCGATCGATAATTTCCTCATTCAAGATCCGCTCGGCCGTCCATTTCGCGAGCAGGGTCAATTGGACCGCTTGGCGCGCAATATCGAAGACGCATTGACCAACCGTGCAAAGTTGATGACCCAACTGGATGCCAAGCCCAAGGCTCTCCGGCGTGCCGACGCATTTAAAATTGCGCCTTCGGTGCTGATCGATAATCAGGCTTCTAACCGCTTCACCGTTGTAGAAGTAAATGCGCTGGACCGGCCGGCATTGCTGAACAATTTGGCATTAGCTTTGTTCGAGTCAAAGGTAACATTGCACAGTGCGCATATCGCAACCTATGGCGAACGCGCAGTAGATACATTCTATGCGACAGATCTTTTCGGTGCAAAAATCGAAAGCAAGACCAAGTTGAAATCATTGGAAACAAGGCTGCTTGAGGCGGCCACTGTCCGTGCCCGGGTAAAAACCAAAGCTGCGTAAGAACGCAGACCTTTCGGCTGCATCAATTAACGACATAAAAAAAGGCCAGTCTTTCGACCGGCCTTTCTTTTAACATATTCGTCCGTTCGGAATTACATTCCCGAATTTGGACCGTAGGTAACTTCAACGCGACGGTTTTGCGGTTCACGCTCACCATCTGCAGTCTGAACCAATGGTGCAGTTTCACCGAATGCTTCGGTTGCAATTGCACCGCCGGCAACGCCCTTGGACTCAAGGTACGAACGCACAGTGGTGTTACGACGCTCGGAGAGGCCCACGTTGTACTTTGCGCTACCCGACTTATCGGCGTGACCAGCAAGCATAACCTTCGCAGTGCCACAGTTCGAATATTGAGCAACAGCGTTGTCCAGAACCGATGCTGCGTCAGGACGCAAGTTCGACTGATCCCAATCGAAGAATACTATATAAGGACCGGTGTTGCACACTGGCGCTGGTGGCGGCGGTGGTGGAGCTGGTGGCGCCACATATGGTGGCGGTGGTGGCGGTGCCGCAACTTCAACTGGTGCAGGTGCACCGCCGAAGTTGTAGACCAGGCTTGCCATGACGCTGTGCGAACGGAAGCGCGTGTCAACAGCACGGCCAAGACGGTCAACAAGACCAACCTTGTTTGCGTTGAAGAAACGGTACTTCAGACCGACGTCCCAGCTATCGCTGAGTGGCGTACGGATGCCCGCAAGAGCCTGCCATGCCAAACCAGTGTCTGAATCGTCGAGGAACGCTGGAGCAGCGACAGTAGCCGACACATCAACACGTGCAACGCCAACGCCGCCGCCGACAAAGCCCTGAAGGCCATCATCGTCGCCGAAATCCAAAAGACCATTGACCATGAAGCTCAATGCGCTTGCATCGCCATCAAGCTTATACGAACCGCTACGTGCGAGTGCAGATGTTGCGCCGCTCGTCATCTGAGGCGTCTGGCTGCTGAATGCAGTTACATTCACCTGACGATAGGAAACTTCTGATTCAAGACGGAAACCGCCGAAATCATAGCCGACTAAGCCGCCGAAATCATAACCATTTTTTGTGTCAACCGACGCAGCATTGTCCAATGTGCCGATATCCAAAGCCAAGTCTTCGACTATCATGGCACCGCCATCGACTCCAACATACCACTGGTCGTCGCGGGCCAAGGCCGGTGATGCCAGAGCAGTAGAAGCGAGAACCAAACCTATGGCTAACTTACGCATCAACTTTCCCCTTTTTCTATCTTTAGGAACGAAATTATAAAATGTAGTTCTATCGGTTCTGTTCCATCGAAGCAAGTCGCTATGTCCGCATACTGTTGCTAAAATGTCGCCATTACGCGCATTTTATCCGAATACTGGCCGTATTTGCGATGCGGCCGCTCAAGGCGTCAATATGCCTATCAGCCTGAAATACTGTAACATCGCACTGAGTGTCGCACGCGCTTCAGTATCGACCACTGCCCGGCCAGACGGGTTTGCGATAATTGGTCCGCTACGCCAAACGCCTCCGGTATAAATGCTATCACGACCATTGGACCTGTTCCAAAGCCGCATCCCATCATGGGCAATCAGATAGCGCCAGTCACCACCTATCCATATCGCAATTTGGCCAGACTTATTAGCCCATAGACCGGTCGCGCCTGAACCCACCAACCAGCATTTGCCAATATCGCTGTCGGTTAAGGCTGGCGCCGTCAATGCAATACCCGCCGCTCTGGCCGAGGCCGCCACATTTGCGGTTTCGGCCAAATGGTTGAGGAAAAGACGCCGGGTGCGCGCATTCAAACGGGTGTCGGGCACGCTTATTTTATCTTTCGTCATCGCCAACCTCCTAATCCCAAAGAAAAAGGGCCGAAGATCGCTCTTCAGCCCGTGATATTTTCGCAAAAACGCCTCAGCGCCGCCAATCGCAATTTTCGACTATGCCCTACACTAACCAAATAACGTTACGATGTCAATATATTTTTACCTATTTGGTTATAATTCTGCGCACCGACAAGATGATTTCCCCTTTTCTGCCGCCTTCGCTAAGGGACGGGGATGTCGCGCGTCATTCTGTTCAACAAACCTTTTGGCGTCTTGCCGCAATTTACCGACACGGGAACCGCCGGTTCGCCGCGCCCGACCTTGTCCGACTTTATCGACGTGCCCGGGGTCTATCCCGCGGGCCGGTTGGATATGGACAGCGAAGGGCTGATGATCCTGACGGACGACGGGCGGTTGCAGGCGCGCATTTCCGATCCGCGGTACAAGCTGCCCAAAATCTACCGCGTTCAGGTTGAGGGCACGGTCTCCGATGATGCCCTCCTCCAATTGCGGCGCGGTGTGCAGTTGAGGGACGGGGTGACTTTACCCGCAGAGGCAGACCGCATTGCCGACCCGCAGCTTTGGCCGCGCGATCCGCCCATCCGCGTCCGCCAGACCGTGCCCGACAGCTGGATACAGCTTATCATCCGCGAAGGCCGCAACCGGCAAGTGCGCCGCATGACCGCCGCGGTTGGCCACCCGACATTGCGGCTGGTGCGCCACGGCGTTGGCGACTGGACGCTGGATGATCTTGCCCCCGGCAGCTGGCGCGAGGTCTGACGCAGCGGTTTAGTCCGCCGGTCGCGGCACGCGCTTGCCCTTGGTCCGGCTTGTCAGATGAAATTGGCCACATCGGTCGCAACGGTAATGGCGCAGCGTGATTGTCGCCGCCGTCATGGCGGCAATGGCATCCGCCTCCGCCGCGTAACCCGCCTTCCTCCGGCAAATGCTCAGCCGCGTGCGCAAATCAATCTTCGCCTTCGAACGCGATGCACCCCATGTTGCACAGCTGCGTGAGCAGGTCGATTGCCGTGTCCATTGACGCAAGCGCGGTGTCGAGGACCAAGGCATCTTGCGCGCACAGCTGCCGCGCCAGATCGGCGGTCTCCGCCCCGCAGTCAAAGCATGCGCCATCGGCAAAGAACATCACCGCGTTCGCACCATCGCCCACAAATGCCAACCGGCTTGCCGGATTGCGCGACAGCGGGGCCTGACCGGCAATAAATTGTCGAACCTCGTCCGCTGCAACGGGGGTTTCAGGTTGCCAGTCCATTTCGGCATATTTGGGCGTGCTGTTGAACATGCCGAACCACCGCGCAAAGGCGCGCGGATCGGCAAGCGAGTCCAGCGTCATCCGGTGCAAGCGCGCCAAGGCATCGGGCATGATCTCACCCGGGTTGGCCTGACCTGCCAAATCCGGATCGCGGTACAAATCATCGTCGGGAATCTGCTCGAGCATATCATCGACAAAATGCCCCAGCTCTTCATGCGGCACCAGCGGGCTATCGGCGTCGCAATGCGGCCCAATCTGCCAACGGCGCCGACCGTGGCCCTGAATCAGGAAAACATCATATTGGTCGAAATGCGGGCCAACTCCGCCTTGGTCCGCGGCAAGGCTGACCATGACATCGTCAATCCGCCAGTTGGGGATGAAACGGAACGGCGCGATGAGGTCCGCCACCATCGGCACATGGTGGTCGACCGCCTGCACCAGCAAAGTCCAATGCGACGCGCCAAGGCCGCCCAAGCGATCCTCATGCTGCGGCCCCTGCTCCATCTCCCAACCCTTGGCGGTCTGACAAATCAGGCGCGACTCCACTTCTTCTTCGCAGGCGAGGCCGGCAAGCTCATCGGGCTCAAGCGGGTTTTGCCAATTGCGCCACGGATTGCGGATAAGCAGCGGCTTTTTCTGCCAATAATCGCGCAGGAACGCGTCTGTATCGAAGTTTTCCAATTCCATTCCCACCCGCTGTGCATTCGCGCGACAGAAAGCAAGTGTTGTTGCTGCATAAGTGGCCAAGGAAAACATAATCGGCCGATTGCGGAACATATGCGACGCGTTGGGGTTTTGCTGGCTAAGGAGTATTCAATGGCCAATATTCTCGACATATCTGGAAAACCCTTGCCATCACGCAGACGGTCGAAACGACGCTTGCGCGCGCGGGATATGCGTGACCTGCTAAAAGTCCTGATCATGCTGATGATGGTTATCACGGGCTATTTCCTATTCGCGCCCGCCAGCGAAGCCACGCGGGCGACCAATGCGGACATCGCACGGAATATGCCGGCGGGTTAAAAGCTTGCACTTGCCGCCGTTCGCGGTTTAACGCCGCACATAATGTTGAAACGCCTATATGATTGGATGATGGAAAAGGCTGGGCACGCCCATGCCGAACGCTGGCTGTTCCTATTTTCCTTCATCGAAAGCTCATTCTTCCCGATACCACCGCACCCGCTGCTTGGGTTGATGTGTCTCGCGCGCCCGGACAAGGCGTTGCGCTATGGGGCGATTTGCACCTTGGCCTCCGTCATGGGCGGGCTCTTTGGCTATGCCATTGGCTATTTCGCGTATGAAACCATCGGCACGGCGCTGCTAAAGGCGCTTGGGCTATGGGACAGCTTTCCTGCTGCCGCCTGCTATCTGCGCGAATTCGGCGCGGAGATTATTTTAATCAAGGGGGCGACCCCCATTCCGTTCAAGCTGCTGACCTTGACCGCAGGGTTCATCAAAATGGATCTGTTCACCTTCATCTGGGCCAGCGTGCTGAGCCGGGCGTTCCAATTCATGCTGGTCGGATTTTTGTTCTGGAAATTCGGACGCCCGATCAAGGCATTTATCGACAAATATCTGGCGTGGGTCACCGCCGCGTTTCTGGTTGCGGTCGTCGGCGGATTTTTTGCGTTCACGATGCTGGCTGGCAATGGTGCGCGCAAAAGTGATGTCTGCTCAAACGTCACAACCATCCAATCACGCTAGCACCGCCACACGCGGGTTATTTACAATATCGGAAAGCAGACATGGACAGCAGTTCACGCAAAATCGTCACCTTCATCGCGGTCGTCACCATCATTGTCATGGCCGCCATGGCCACGCGCTCATATCTCGATGCGGACCACAGCACGACTGCTGCGCCGGTTGAGACCAATGAAGCCACCGCCCCCGAAGCACCAAAGCGGCAGCCCACCGAAAATATGACCGATACAAGCGACGAAATGCCCGTTGCCGCTCCCGAAATTGAAGACATTCCGGCCATCACTGGCGAACCGTCGATGACGTTTGAAAGTGAAAACAGCGAGACGCGTGAATCAGCTTCGCCGGAAAATGACGAATAAGGTTCGTTAACGCGCGAACAAATTTGCGTCGTCGGCGAATGCCTTGAATTCCAACGCATTGCCGCTCGGGTCGCAAAAGAACATCGTCGCCTGTTCGCCAATTTCGCCTTTAAAACGGACATGCGGCTCAATGCCAAAGCGGATGCCAGCTGCGGTGACGCGCGCGGCCAGCAATTCCCATTGCTCCATCGTCAGCACCACACCAAAATGGGGTACGGGAACGTCATGGCCATCCACCGGATTATGCGTCGAAACGGATCGCGCATTGGCATCCAGATGCGCAACGATCTGATGCCCAAAAAAGTCGAAGTCAACCCAGTGATCGGACGCGCGCCCTTCGGGGCACCCCATGATGTCGCCGTAAAAGCGCCGCGCTTCGGATAAGTCACGGACGGGAAAGGCCAAGTGGAAGGGACGTAAGCTCATTTTGATGTCACCGGTTTTGGAAGGGGTTGATCGGAAATATTGGCAATAGCGAGTTCCTGCGACATTTGCATCGCGCATTTGTGGATTGTCGCCGGATCGCTTGGGCGCTGAAATTCGGCTTTTGCCGCTTCGGCCATGGCAACCGCAACCAACTCACGGGGTTGGCCGCTTTGTTCGGTGATGCGGCTGCCGACGATGCCGGCCCAGCGTTTTCCCGATTGCCCGACATTGGGCATATCGGACGGCGCGGTGCCAAGCCGCTGTCGCTCCGCCAAGGTCGCGAGTGTTGCAACACAGGCGATATCCGACTGATGCGTTGCAGTCAGGGCAGATGGCGCCGAAAGCGCGAACGCATACACAAAAATAATCATGGCGATGAATTAGCATCGAAACCCTGAACCGCAAGCAACGACGTTTTTGTGCGATTGCAATTGTCATATATGGTGGGCAAAAGCGCGCCATGCAGAAATTATCGGCTTTGCTCGGAAAGTTTCCCCGTTGGACGGCGCTCGTGGCGGGTGCAGCGTCGGCTTATGGTTTTGAACCTTGGGGGCTATGGCCACTGACATTTGTGTGCTTTGCATTGCTTATCCAGCTGATAAGCCAAGCACCCAGCACCAAAGGCGCGTTCATGCTCGGCTGGCTTTTCGGGGTCGGGCATTTCACCTTTGGGAATCAATGGATTGCGGTCGCCTTCACCTTTCAGGCGGCAATGCCGATCTGGCTCGGTTACATCGCGGTATTCGGGCTGGCGCTATATTTGGCGGTGTATCCCGCCTTGGCTGCGGCTGGAGCCCATTGGATCAATCACCGCACGACAAACGCCCTTCCTGATTCCGGCAGAGATGACGCGAAGCCAAGGCCCACAGCCACACTTCACCTCATCTTGGCCTTTGCTGGATTGTGGATCATCACCGAATGGCTGCGCAGCTGGGTATTCACCGGCTATGTCTGGAACCCGCTCAGTGTGATCACCCTGTCGGTTCCATATCTTTCGCAACCTGCGGCCGCCCTTGGAACCTATGGCCTTTCGGGGTTCATGCTTCTTTTTGTTGGGATGATCCTAAAGTTCGTGACTTTGTGGACGTCAGCATCTGGCGTTGAACGCGGCGATGGCGCGCGGACCGGCTATTTTCTTGGCGGTTTAATATTATTGGCGCTCGCAGCAGTCGCTATCACTGGGCGAAGCTCCTTCGATCAAAGCGCACCAGTGAGGACACCCGTCGCACTCACCATCGCGCAACCCAATATCAGCCAAGCCGACAAATATGCGCCGGGCTATGACGCGATCAACTTTGCCAAGCTGGCGATGAACAGCCGCCCGATGCCCGATCAAGGCGCGCGCCTGATTTTATGGCCAGAGGCCGCAATTCCCGATTATTTGGAAGAGGGCTATCCCTATCGTTATTATCAGGGCCAGCCAGACGAAAGCGCGACAGGCGCGCGGGCGCGGCTGACGACGCTGATGGGTGACGGCGATGTTTTAGTCACGGGCGCAAACCGGGTTGTGATTGAAAAGGGCCAACTGGTCGCGGCGCGCAACAGCGTTTCGGCGATGGACGCCAACGGCAATATCTTGGGCCATTATGACAAGGCGCATCTTGTGCCTTATGGCGAATATCTGCCGCTGCCGTGGTTGCTGCGGCCTTTGGGCTTGGCGCGATTGGTACCCGGCGACCTCGATTTCTGGCCCGGCCCGGGTGCGCAAACGATGACAGTCAATCTGAACGGCAAGCCCGTTAAAATCGGCATCCAGATTTGCTATGAAATGATATTCTCCGGCCAAGTTACCGACCGCAAGAACCGGCCAGACTTTATCTTTAATCCATCCAACGACGCGTGGTTTGGCACCATCGGCCCGCCACAGCATTTGGCACAGGCACGTCTTCGGGCGATCGAGGAGGGCTTACCCGTCGTACGCGCCACACCAACCGGCATCAGCGCCGTCATCGATGCGAACGGCCAGATCATCAAAAGCCTGCCACTGGGAACATCTGGCCGCATCGACGCAGTTGTACCGCAGGCCAAGGCGCCAACACTGTTCGCACGCTTCGGAAATATATTGCCACTCGGCTTTGCAGGGCTGCTCATCGGTTGTGCGCTGTTACCTCTTGCCAGCCGTCTACGTTCTCGCTAAAGCCAAAAACTGATATAAAGAATTCTTTATACGCAGATACAGCCATCAGACTGGAACAACCATGCGCGCAAATTACCTTTTCACTTCCGAATCCGTGTCCGAAGGGCACCCAGACAAGGTTTCGGACCAAATCTCCGACGCAATAGTCGACCTATTTCTTTCCAAAGACCCCGAAGCCCGCATCGCGTGCGAAACCCTGACCACGACTCAGCTGGTCGTGCTTGCCGGTGAAATCCGCTGCAAAGGCGTCTATGAAAATGGCGCATGGGCACCAGGCGCGCAGGAAGAAATCGAAGCCACCGTTCGCCGCACCGTGAAAGAGATCGGTTACGAGCAGGATGGTTTCCATTGGGAAACATTCCGCTTTGAAAACAATCTGCACGGCCAATCCGCGCATATCGCGCAAGGCGTTGATGCATCGGAGAACAAGGATGAAGGCGCTGGCGATCAAGGCATCATGTTTGGCTATGCGACCGACGAAACACCCGATCTGATGCCGGCAACGCTCTATTACAGCCACAAGATTTTGGAGCGTATAGCCGCTGACCGCCATTCCGGGGCAGCCCCGTTTCTTGAACCAGACGCAAAGAGCCAGGTTACCCTGCGCTACGAAGGCAGCTTGCCCGTCGCCGCAACCGCTGTTGTCGTGTCGACGCAGCATGCTGCGGGTTATGACACGGGTGACAAGGAAGCGGAACTGCACGCTTATGTCCGCAAGGTTGTCGCCGACATTATTCCGCCGGTCTTGCTGCGCGACACAGTCTATCACATCAACCCGACAGGCAGCTTTGAAATCGGCGGCCCTGACGGTGACGCTGGCCTGACCGGCCGCAAGATCATCGTCGACACTTATGGCGGCGCAGCGCCCCATGGCGGCGGCGCATTCAGCGGCAAGGATCCGACAAAGGTTGACCGCTCGGCGGCGTACATCACGCGCTATCTGGCGAAGAACATCGTTGCCGCTGGTCTTGCGACCCGCTGCACCATCCAGCTGGCCTATGCGATTGGCGTTTCAAAGCCGCTGTCGCTGTATGTCGATACGCATGAAACCGGCACAGTTGGCGACGACCTGATTGAAGCGGCGATCATGAACATCGAAAAGCTGGGCGGACTTACCCCGCGCGGCATTCGCACGCATCTTGGCCTAAACAAGCCAATATATCGCAAGACTGCGGCTTATGGGCATTTCGGACGCAAGCCCGAAGGTGATTTCTTCCCGTGGGAACGCACCGACCTTGTCGAAGATTTGAAGGCAGCTCTCGCCTGATTACACTTGCAGCGTGGCGGCTGAAAGTTTAGCCGCCAACGCTATGACTGCGAACAAGCCCGGAGACCCTACGACACTGAACCGCCTATATGGCCGTTCAAAGGGCAAAAAACTGCGTGTCGAACAGGCTGATCTGGTCGACAATCTTTTGCCGCAAATATCGGTGCCTGAAACGGGCGAGCTGGGTAGCATGCAATTGTTTGGCGATGATCGCGCCATGCACTTTGAAATCGGCTTTGGCGGCGGTGAGCATCTGGCTTATCGCGCCGACCTTTTACCCGACCACGGATTTATAGGCTGCGAACCATTCATGAATGGCGTAGCGCAAGCGCTGTCGCATGTGCGTGAAGGCGCGCTGCGCAATGTGCGTTTGCATATGGGCGACGCGCTGGAGATATTGCGCCGCGTGCCCGACAAGTCGCTCGCCTTCGTCTATCTGTTGCATCCCGACCCTTGGCCAAAAGCGCGGCATGTGAAGCGCCGGATGATGAACGATGGTCCGCTTGATCTCATCCACGCAAAATTGAAACCCGGCGGGGAATTCCGGTTCGGCACCGATCACCCCGTATATTTGTGCCACGCCCTCATGGTCATGCAGCGCCACCGGCACCAATATAACTGGCTGTGCGAAGCCGCAGCAGACTTCCAAAGCCGGCCCGGCGGTTGGCCCGAAACGCGTTATGAAGCCAAAGCCCGCCGTTTAGGGCACGAAGTCTGGTATTTCCGCTATCAGCGCAAACCCGATTAAGCAGCCGGCGGTAAAACATTCGACGAAATCGGCGAAGCGTTCGACGAGAAACGGTAGGTGTGGTGCAACCGGCTGAAAATCCGGTATGAAAGGCTATGGAGAACATCACCTCGCGAAAAGCATTGATTGGCCATCAAATGGCTTTGCTCACGATCATCGGGTTCTGGGCTTTTTACGCGCTCATCTTGTCGCTGCGCGCGGCTTTGCTCGATTTTCCAGCGCAGGCGGTGCTGTTTGAACGGCGCCTCATAGTCGCGCTGGTGGGCGTATTGGTCACCTGGATTTTATATTTTGGTTTGCGGATGGCGGACCAGCGACCGCTTGGTTTCCGTGTCAGCGTCGCGTTTCTGGGCGCAATTCCCTGTGCCATCGCCCTTGCGTCGGCAAATTTCTACATCTTCAACCTGTATGATCCGATCAGCCTTTTCAAAGACCCCAGCGTTGGACGCAGTATTGAAGATCTGAAGGCCCAATTGGGGCTGTCCTTCTGGCAGGAAATCGCCGACATTTCTGTCACCCATTATTTTTTCCTGATCGCGTGGAGCTCGCTATATGTCGCCATCGGCTATGCGCGTGAAGTGCGCGAAGCCGAACGCAAAACATCCAGATTTGCGCAAGCGGCACAAGATGCCGAGCTGCGATCGCTGCGCTATCAGGTCAATCCCCACTTCCTTTTCAACACGCTGAATTCGCTCTCAAGCCTGGTCATCACCGGTAAGCCCAAAGAGGCCGAAGCGATGATCCAGAACTTGTCCAACTTTTACCGGACGAGCCTGTCCTCCGATCCGTTGGAGGATGTCACGCTGGAGGAAGAAGTCGAACTGCAACGTCTGTATCTGGAAATCGAAAGCGTGCGTTATCCCAAGCGACTGCGCGTCAGCATCAACATTCCGCCTGAGCTGATGAACCAACATGTGCCTGCACTCATTCTCCAGCCGCTTGTTGAAAATGCCATCAAATATGGCGTGTCGCGGGCAACACGGCCGGTCTCCATCTCAATCAGCGCGGATCGCCGCGATGATAATCTGATCCTGAGTGTTATTGATGATGGCGAGGCTGTTGACGCCGCACATGTCGGCGGAAATGGCATTGGCCTTGCCAATGTGCGCGATAGGCTGGAGGCGCGATATAAGTCTGCGGCACGGCTCGATACACAGTCGGTCAAAAGCGGCGGGTTCATCGCGATACTCACTCTACCGTTAAGCCACAGGATCGCGGCATGAAGCGTCTGCGCACCTTGATTGTTGACGATGAACCTTTGGCCATCGAACGGCTGGAAACCCTGAGCGCCGATCATCCCGCTATTGAGGTAGTCGGCACAGCGAATGATGGCGTAGAGGCGCTGCGCATTGCGCAACAGCTTACACCTGATCTGATTTTCCTCGACATCGGTATGCCCAAAATGGACGGCATCAACGCCGCCCGTGCATTGGGCCTGATGCACAAAAAGCCGGCCATCATTTTGATTACGGCCTATGATAATTTTGCGGTCGAAGCCTTTGACCTTGATGTCGTTGATTATGTTTTAAAACCGGTTTCGAGCGAGCGGCTGGGCCGCGCCATTGCGCGCGCAGCTGGCACACAAGAGGCCGAGACCAGCCCTGCCACAACCACGGCGAAATCCGACAGCCGTTATGCGCATGAATTTTGGGTATCCCATCGCGCCGAACTCATCCGCATTGCCGCAATGGATATTGAACGCATTGAGGCCGAGCGCGATTATATGCGGCTACATACTGGTGGGCGGAGTTATTTGTTGCACCAGACAATCTCGACGCTTGAACAGCGGCTTGACCCCGAACAATTCCAACGCATCCACCGCAGCCATATTGTGCGCCGGGACCTGATTACCGGTCTGCGCCATGAAGGCGGCGGTGTGTGGCACGCGTTGCTGGGTGAAGACCTTTCGATGCGCATCGGGCGCAAATATCTGGCAGAGGTCAAACGGCTCGCCGGGAAATAGCAAACTCCGGCTTTGTTTAGATCAGACCCGCAAGCGGGCTGGACGGATCAGCATACATACGCCGTCCCATACGACCCGCCAAATAGGCCATACGACCTGATTGGACGGCCAGCTTCATCGCTGTCGCCATAGCAATGGGGTCTTTGGCTTCCGCGATAGCCGTGTTCATCAACACACCATCGCAGCCCAATTCCATGGCCACCGCGGCGTCAGACGCCGTCCCAACGCCTGCGTCGACCAGCACGGGCACTTTCGCGCCCTCGACAATCAAGCGGATCGTCACGCGGTTTTGAATGCCAAGCCCCGAACCAATCGGCGCGCCCAAGGGCATCACCGCGACTGCGCCGGCATCCTCAAGCTGCTTGGCGGCGATGGGATCGTCTACACAATAGACCATTGGCAGGAATCCTTCCTTCGCCAAGATTTCGGTCGCCTTCAATGTTTCGCGCATATCGGGGTAGAGCGTTTTTGCTTCGCCGAGCACCTCAAGCTTTACCAAGTCCCAGCCGCCTGCCTCACGCGCCAGACGCAGCGTACGTATCGCGTCGTCCGCAGTAAAGCAGCCTGCGGTGTTCGGCAGATAGGTATATTTCTTCGGATCAATATAATCCGTCAACATCGGTGCCTTGGGGTCCGAAACGTTTACGCGGCGCACGGCCACCGTGATAATTTCTGCGCCCGATGCCACCAACGCAGCAGCGTTTTGTTCGAAATCCTTATATTTGCCGGTACCGACGATCAGCCGCGAAGTGAAATGGCGGCCAGCGACGGACCAGCTATCGTCTTGCCCGCCGCCTACGAAATGGACGATTTCCAAAACATCACCGTCCGCCAAGTGCACATTTTCCAATGTGGAACGCGGCACGATTTCCAGATTGCGCTCAACCGCGACCTTGGCCGGATCCAGCCCAATATCGCGCACAAGGTCAGCAACGGTTGCCCCGGCCCGAAATGGCCGCGGATCGCCATTCAGCGTGAGGGAGATAGAATCGGTGGTAAGGGAAGAGGTCATTTCATCTCGCTATTTTTATCGACGCGCATATAGTGCTGGAACGATGCGGTTCGCAACCGCTGCTTTGACAATATCAGGGGACGTCCTTTGGCTGATAAGCCGATAATCTTTGTTCTGAACGGACCAAATCTCAATTTACTGGGAACACGAGAGCCGGAAATTTACGGCACAGACACGCTTGATGACATTGCCGGACATCTGGATGATCGCGCACGGGCAGCTGGTGCGTCCATCGACTTTCGTCAGTCAAATCATGAAGGGCATCTGGTCGATTGGTTGCAAGAGGCACAAACCGTGGGCGCCAAAGCGGTGTTGTTAAACGCCGCAGGATACACCCACACCTCGGTCGCGATCCTGGATGCCATAAAGGCCATCACTGTTCCGGTTTTTGAGGTACATTTGTCTGATCCGCACAAACGCGAAGCATTCCGGCATTTAAGCTATGTCAGCATGGGCGCAAAGGCCGTGTTTGCAGGTCATGGCGCAAAGTCGTACGAACTCGCCCTAGACGCGGCGTTGCAAGTTTGACATTAGGCGCATCATTGCAAGTTTAGGGTCCCAAGGAGTTTTAAATGGCGGCGAAAACAGGAAATACTGGCAGCATGCAGGTGGATACGGACCTTGTCCGCGAACTCGCGGCCATGTTGAACGACACGGGTCTCAGCGAAATTGAGGTTGAAGACGGCGAGCGCAAAATTCGTGTCTCGCGGACGATGACTGCGGTTGCAGCGCCTATGGCGTCAGCGCCTGTTGCGGTTGCGGCGCCCACCGTTGCTGCCGCACATGAAACAACAAGCGCACCTGCGACTGCAGCAAATGCCTTGAAATCACCGATGGTGGGCACCGCCTATCTGACACCTGAGCCCGATGCCGCACCGTTCGTCAGCGTTGGCCAGCAAGTAAAGGCCGGCGACACCGTCCTGATCATTGAGGCGATGAAGGTCATGAACCCAATCATCGCGCCAAATGCAGGAACGGTCACCGCGATTTACGTGGAAAGCGGACATCCTGTCGAATTTGACCAGCCACTGCTGGTGATTGCTTAACCTATGGCGATCGAAAAAATCCTTATCGCCAACCGCGGCGAGATCGCGCTTCGCATTCACCGTGCGGCGCATGAAATGGGGATCAAGACGGTTGCCGTGCATTCGACTGCGGATGCAGACGCCATGCATGTGCGCCTCGCCGACGAAGCGATTTGCATCGGACCGCCTTCTGCAACCGACAGCTATTTGAATATACCGGCGATTATTTCAGCCGCGGAAATCAGCCATGCTGACGCCATCCATCCCGGTTACGGCTTTCTGTCGGAAAACGCGCAGTTTGCGGAAATCGTTGAGAGCCACAACATCAAATGGATTGGCCCCAAGCCCGAACATATCCGCACGATGGGTGACAAGGTTGAGGCTAAGCGTTCGGCAGGCGCATTAGGTTTGCCGCTTGTCCCCGGCTCTGACGGCGCAATTGAAGATGTCGCCGAAGCCAAAGCAATTGCGCGCGAAATCGGATATCCGGTAATCATCAAGGCGGCGTCCGGTGGCGGCGGCCGCGGCATGAAGGTCGTCAATAGCGAAGAAGAGCTTGAGACCCAAATGCAGCAAGCAGGGTCCGAAGCAAAGGCCGCCTTTGGCGATGCGACGGTCTATCTCGAAAAATATCTCGGCAATCCGCGCCACATTGAATTTCAGATTTTTGGCGATGGCAACGGCAATGCCGTCCATTTGGGCGAACGTGATTGTTCGCTGCAACGGCGTCACCAAAAAGTTCTCGAAGAAGCGCCATCGCCCGTTCTTGCCACCGCCGAACGTGATCGCATGGGCAATATCTGTGCGAAGGCTATGGCTGACATGGGCTATCGCGGCGCGGGTACTATCGAGTTTCTGTGGGAAAATGGTGAATTCTATTTCATCGAAATGAACACTCGCCTTCAGGTCGAACACCCGGTCACCGAAATGATTACCGGCATCGACCTCGTCCGCGAACAAATCCGCGTAGCCGAAGGAAAGCCGCTTTCGTTCACACAAGAAGACGTTACCTTCACAGGCCACGCCGTCGAATGCCGGATTAACGCCGAAGACCCGCAAACCTTCATGCCGTCGCCGGGAACCGTGTCATGGTACCACCCACCCGGCGGCCTTTATGTCCGCGTCGATAGTGGCCTGTATCATGGCTATAAAGTGCCGCCATATTATGACAGCATGATCGCCAAGCTGATCGTTTATGGTCAAACCCGCGAGGGCTGCCTGATGCGGCTGCGCCGCGCGCTTGGTGAATTTGTGATTGAAGGCATGAAGACGACCATTCCGCTGCATCAACGTTTGTTGGAAGAGCCCGATTTCCAAAATGGAAATTATACGATCAAATGGCTTGAAGAGTGGCTGGCGAAAGACGCAAAATGATCCTCTCCCGCCGGGATGTGGCTTTTGGGCTGGCGGCACTGCCACTGGCCAGCTGTGTTCCGGTTGGTCCCGACCGCGATGTGTCGTTCATCCCCGCCAATGCCGCAGCCCGGATTAAAGCGGACGATCCCAAGCGCTTGATCGAGTTGGTCACACTCGACCCTGCGATTAAGCTTGATATGCGGTATGCGACCGCCAACAATTTCACTGGGCGCGTGCTGTACGACGAAGCGCGTGCTTTTTTGGCCGCCCCTGCCGCCCAAGCGGTCGCCCGCGCCAGCAAAGCAGCCCAGGCGGCTGGCTTTGGCCTGACAATTTACGACGCGTATCGGCCATGGCGGATAACCAAAAAATTATGGGACGCAACGCCGGTTGGACCCAAGAAAGAATATGTGGCCAACCCGAAACGCGGGTCCAAACATAATCGTGGTTGTGCCGTCGATTTGACTTTGCATGACCTGCGCGCTGGACAGCTTGTCGAAATGCCGACCGAGTTCGATGATTTTTCCGAAAAGGCCCATCGCGATTATATGGGCGCAACCCCGGCCGCATTGAACAACCGTGCCCGCTTACAAGGCTATTTGGAAGCCGAGGGTTTCGTTGGCCTTTCCAACGAATGGTGGCATTTCGATTTCACCGGCTGGGAACAGTTCCCGGTCATGGACATACCATTTAACAAAGTCGTGTAACGAGGCCGTGCATAAACATAAGAGAGGTTTTTTGATGTTCCGTAAGATATTACTCGCTGGCGTAGCTCTTTGTGTTTCAGCCCCTTCGTTGGCAGCGACTCAAGCAATCATTGTCGGCAATCTGGTGCCCGATGCGGTAACTGGCCCAACTGGCCCAGCGGTTATCTTGGTCGAAGACGGACGCATTAAAAATATCGCCAAAGGCACGACCAATCCGTTTCAGGCGGATAGGGTGGTCGACCTTTCGACCAAAACATTGGTCCCCGGCCTCATAGACCTTCACGTCCATTTGACCGGCGACCCCGGCGATGATTTCCGCGACGAAGCGGTCAATCCTGATGAATGGGGCGTCGTCATGGGTGTGAAAAACGCAGCATTGACCGTCAAAGCAGGTTTCACAACGGTACGCGAAGCCGGTTCTGCGCAAAATACTGCTTTTGTCCTGCGCCGCGGTACCGCGGAAGGACGCATTGTTGGCCCACGCATTGTCGCTGCCGGTCCAGCTTTGTCGATCGTTGGCGGGCATGGCGATGTCACTGGCTTCCGCAGCGACGTTTTGGCCGCGCTGGATTCCGGTTTCACCTGCACTGGCCCCGTCGAATGCGCCGAAAAGGTGCGCAAATCGTCAAAGGCAGGCGCAGATGTCATCAAGATCACCGCGACCGGCGGCGTATTGTCGCAACAAGGCAGGGGACTGGAAGCGCATTTCACGAATGACGAAATGGCCTCCATTGCCAACACCGCGCACTCACTTGGCCTCAAGGTCATGGCGCACGCCCATGGTGCCCGGGGCATTGAGGCAGCGGCGGCAGCCGGCATTGATTCGATCGAACATGGCACATTTGCAGATGAAGCCGCTTTGAAGGTCATGAGGGCCAAGGGCACGGCATTGGTCCCGACGTTGATGGCACTGGAGGGCGTGCGCGCCCGCCTTGGCAAAGGCATTTACACGCCGACCGTTGAGGTAAAGGCCAAGCAGGCACTCGAATTTGCAGGGCGTCAGGTCAAGCTGGCCAAGGCAATGGGCGTGACTGTCGCCTTTGGAACCGATGCTGGCGTCTTTGAACATGGCAGCAATGCCGGTGAGTTTGCTTTGCTGGTAAACGCAGGCATGACCCCGACCGAGGCACTGGCCAGCGCGACGACCGTTGCGGCCAAAACGCTCGGGCTGGAAAATGAAATCGGCCGGATCGCGGTGGGATATTCCGCCGACATGGTCGCCGTAAATGAAAATCCGCTGACCAATATCCGCACGCTCGAAAAGGCCGAATGGGTCATGGTAAGAGGACGTATCGTTCCGTGATTCGGTGATAAGATGCAGCCTGATACGCCACCCCAGGAGTTCGATTCCAATAACGATCCGGCAAAGCTGTCGCGGATTGGCTCGCACGTCACAAAGCGACTGAATGCCAATCCGCTTGTCCAGCCGGTCGATCACCCTGATGCGCAATTATATGTGTATCAGGGCTTTTTGGGTGCAGCGGATTGCAAAACGATGATCGCCAAAATTGATGCCGATGCCGTGCCGTCGACATTGTACAAAGGGACCGAGCAAGCAGGTTTCCGGACCAGCTACAGCTGTCACCTGAACCGTTGGGACGCGTTTATCGCCAAAATTGAGGCACGGATGAGCGATGTTTTGGGCATCGACAACAGCTATGCCGAGACAATGCAGGGGCAGCGTTATCAAGTCGGTCAGGAGTTTAAGGCGCACCACGATTTTTTTCATCCCAGCCAAAGCTATTGGCTTAAGGAGGGCCCCGCCGGCGGCCAGCGCAGCTGGACTGCGATGATATTCCTCAATGAACCAGAAGAAGGCGGCACAACCGAATTCCCACATCTTGGCCTTGGCGTGCGACCGCAAGCGGGCATGATGCTCATCTGGAATAATATGCAACTCGACGGATCACTGAATTATAAAACGCTGCATACCGGAACGCCCGTTACCCGCGGCGTGAAGCATGTGATTACAAAATGGTACCGGCAGAATAACTGGCTTGAACTCAACACGCAAAAGCCGTCCTAATTGCGGAAACGATACGGTAACAGATTGCAAATATTGTATATCGTCTGCCACACATTATCCGTCGTCTGTCGAATTTATCTTGTGCCGGGCACGCGGAGGTCAGACATCCGCTAACACTTGCCCGCAACATCCTATTGATGCGTTCAACACAATTTTGGAGAAACCCATATGAAACATAGCCCACGCATTCTTCTTCTCGTCAGCGCTGCATTGTTGACGCCATTTGGCGCAGCGCACGCGCAAACGGTGACTACCGAGGCCACCGCGACGGAAAGCCAGCGGCTTGCCGCTTTGTTCGCTGCGGATGACGAAGCCAGCCTGAAGCGCAACCCGCTCAACGCCATGTTTCGCGGTGATATGCGCTATGCGGACCGCTTTGGTGATTTCATCTCCGACGCCTATTTCGACAATGAACGCAGCGCAGCACAGGCCAATCTGGACGGCTTAAAAACAATCGACCGCGCAAAGTTGAATGACACCGACAAAATTGCATATGACGTTTACAAACAAAGCCAGATTGATGCGCTGAAGGGCCTGTCCAAAGAAATCATGGACCTGACGGTCGTGCGTCCACTCAATCACTTTTTCGGCTTTCACACTTTTTATCCGACCTTCGCCAGCGGACAGGGCGCAGCGCCGTTCAAGACGGTTCAGGATTACGAAAACAACCTGAAGCGCCACAAGGAATTCATCGTCCTGATGGACGCATCGATTGACCGGTTCCGCCAAGGCATGGCGTCAGGTGTATTCGAAACGAAGATGACGATCCGCAATGTCATCGACCAGCTCAACACACAATTGGCGCAAAAGACCGAAGAGTCGCCTTATTATGGGCCGGTATTGAAATTTCCTGCGGATTTCAGCGATGCGGACAAAGCACGCCTGACGTCGGAATATCGCGATATCATCGTAAACGGTCTGTACCCAGCCAATGCCCGTCTGCGTGACTTCCTGCGCGATAGCTATTTGCCATTGGCGCGCGAACAGGTCGGATTGTCTGCCATGAAGGGCGGCGAAGGCCTGTATCAATATCTGATCGAACAAACGACGACCCTGCCATTGAAGGCCGATGACGTCCACAATCTGGGATTGTCGGAAGTTGCCCGGATTACATCGGGTATGGAAACCATTAAGAATGAAGTTCGCTTCAAAGGCACCCTGCCCGAGTTTTTTGAGCATTTGCGTTCGGATCCGAAATTCAAAATGTCGAGCCGTGATGCGCTGACACAGGGCTATTACGACATCGGCAAGAAAGTCGACGCAACGATTTCGACGCAGTTCAAATATCTGCCCAAGGCACCGCTTGAAATTAAGCCCTACGAAGAATTCCGCGAGAAATATGAAGCGGGCGGCAGCTATCAACAGGGTACCCCTGATGGATCGCGTCCCGGCACATTTTATTTCAACGCCTATGACCTGCCCAGCCGCACGATCCCGGGCATGACCACGCTTTATTTGCATGAAGGCGCACCTGGTCACCATTTCCAGATCAGCATCGCACAGGAAAATGAAAAGCTTCCCGCGTTCATGCGCTTTGGCGGCAACACGGCCTATGTCGAAGGTTGGGCGCTATATTCCGAAACCCTCGGTTACGAGATGGGCCTGTTTAAAGACCCGTATCAACGCTTTGGAACACTGTCCGACGAAATGCTACGCGCGATGCGTCTCGTGGTCGACACCGGCATCCACAGCAAGGGTTGGACCCGCGAACAGGCAATCGACTACATGCTCGCCAACAGCGATATGGGCAAAACCGACGCCACGGCAGAGGTCGAACGCTACATCGCCATTCCGTCACAGGCATTGGCCTATAAAATCGGCGCCCTCACCATCCTGCGTCTGAAAGACAAGGCGAAGAAGGAACTTGGCAAGAAATTCGACGTGCGCGAATTCCACAATCAGGTTCTGAACACCGGCGCACTGCCTTTGACCGTGCTTGAGAAAAAGATCGACGCCTGGATCGCCGCGTCGAAGTAAACTGCGTGCTTCCCGGCAAGCGTTCTTGTCGGGAAGCGAACAGCTTGATTGGTCCCCTGCCTTAATATAGCGATTGTCATGAGGGGGAATACAATCATGCCAAGTTTTACCGCCAGCCTTGCTGGATTTGTTTTGCGCACCACGGGCTATTATCGCCGGATGTTTACAGGCGGCCCGCAGTTTCAACAAAACATCATCAAAGTCCGGGCAGCGCCTGCGCCGCGACCAATCGCAAAGGACGACGTTGACGTTCGACAGAGCGAATTTCAGGGCCGCAATGTCTGGCACGTCGCGCCCAAGGACAGAGCGCCCAGCGCCTATATTTTGTTCTGGCACGGCGGCGGCTATGTCTATTCAGCGACGGACATCCACTGGAAATTCTTAAGCCACATGGCATCGCAACATGGCTGGTCGATCACGGCACCACTGTATCCGCTCGCACCTGAAAGCTCCGCCGAAGCCATTACTTCATGGGCCAGCGCATATTACGCGGCGTATCAAGCCGACATCAATGGCGCGCCGTTCGTCATGGGTGGCGATTCCGCAGGGGGCGGCTTGACCGCGGCATTGGCGCAGATGGCACGCGACGGCGGTCAAACACTGCCGGCCGGCCTGTTGCTCATTTGCCCTTGGCTTGACCTGGACCCGGCGCATCCCGACCAGTTGAAAACGGAACCGCGTGACGGGATTTTGACCATCAGCGGCATTGCAGAAGGCGGTAGTTTATACGCGGGCGAATTGCCCCTTACCGATCCACGGTGCAGCCCAATCTTTGGAAACTGGGATGGCTTGCCCCCCATTTTGGCCTTTGCGGGCGGGGATGACATCTTGGTCACCGATTCCAGAGCGTTAAAAGCCAAAGTGCCATCGGTTGATCTCACCGAACTTGCGGGCATGATGCACGACTGGCCTATTTTCAGTTTCAGCGAGTCACGCAAGGCACAGGCCGCGATGGCAGACTTTGCGGCACGGGCCGTGGCGTAACCCATTTGCGTGGTCGGGTTGGCTGCGATATAAAGTTGCTATGAAAGGCGATGCTCCATGCCGGCAGTAAAAGCAGCCAACCCACGCGAGGTTTTTGCATCGGATGACTGGCGTACCATCACGACCTTGTCCCTATGGCGCGGCATCTGGCTCATCATTCATGCGTGGATCATCGTGGCGCTTGCGGCATTTGGTGGTGCTGCGGCATGGAACTATCACTGGCTTGCCGGGATATTGGTGACGCCGCTGGCACTGGCCGTATTGGGCGGACGGCAATTGGGGCTGTCCATCCTGATGCATGACGGCGCGCATGGTCTGCTCCACCCCAATCGCAAAACCAACAACTGGCTTGGGCAATGGCCGTCAGGCGCTGCAACGGGTAGCGACCTGTTCGCCTATCGGACCTATCATCTGACGCACCACAAATTCACGCAGCAACCCGAAGACCCCGACCTGTCCTTGTCCGCGCCCTTTCCCACCAGCCGCGACAGCCTGCGCCGCAAGTTCACGCGCGATCTGACCGGGCAGACTTTCTTCAAGCAAAGGCGCGCGCAATTTGCGGCGGCGTTGCGCGGTGTAGCCGCGATACTGACCGGCGAAAATGGCGCGGGTAAGGCTGACACGCTCGCGGGCCGGGCGTTCAACATGCAAAACAGAGCCGGTGTCGGCGTGCCAATCGCCAATGTGGAGGGCGCCAAGACGACCGCGCGCACCGTGGGCCGGTTCCTGATTGTGCAGGCGATATTGCTCGCGATATCGTTGACGATATGGGGATGGACGCCATTTCTGCTGTGGCTGGCCGCGCTCGCAACGACATTTCAATTGTTCCTGCGCATCCGCAACATTGCAGAGCACGCCTGCACCCCGACGGGCAGCGGCGACCCATTCACGCACGCACGCACGACCTATGCCGGTGCCGTGGCACGCATGACGGTGGCGCCATATTGGGTGAACTATCACAGCGAACATCATCTGTTCATGGGTGTGCCGTGCTACAAATTACGCGACACCCACCGGCTGTTGGGAAATGGCGGCTATTATCCGCGCATGACGATATCGCCCAATTATCGCGATGTTTTGCGGCAGGCGGTCAACCGGCCTAGAGCCACCCAGCCCGCTTAAACCGGACGAACAGGGTGACGCAAATGGTCACCATCGTCGGGTTCATGCAAGTGCTTCCGCAATCAACTGCCGGCTGTTCGCAATCCCGTAGAGCGCAATGAAGCTGCCCATGCGCGGACCAGCGCTTGAGCCAAGCAACGTTTCATACAGCGCCTTGAACCAGTCACGCAGATTTTCGAAACCGCCCTCTTTGCCGATTTCATACACGATATTTTGTATGTCCTCGGCGGTCGCGTCCGCAGGCAGTTCGGCCAAACGCGCATCGAGCGTTTGCAACGCAGCAACCTCAACGCCCTCCGGCTTGCGCTTTTGCAAGGTCGGCGCAACGAAGTCGCGATTATAGGCAAGCGCGATGGGAATAAGCTCCGCCAGTTCGGGCGCATTTTCTGGCGACACATTATCGGCATAATTGCCAAGATAAGCCCAGACCTGCTCCTCGGTCGCGCCTGCACCCATGACGCCAACAAGGTTTAACAAAAGACCAAATGTGACCGGCGGCTGCCCGCTTGGCACCTGCCCATTGTGGATATGGTGGACCGGGTTGCCCAGCCGCTTTTCCACGGGTTGGTCATGCCATTGCGCGCGGAACTGGAAATATTCGTCCACCGCTTTGGGCACAACGCCCAAATGCAGCTGCTTCGCACTCTTTGGTTCGCGGAAAGCATAAAAGGCGACGCTATTTTCCGTGCCGTATTTCAGCCAATCCTCAAGCGCGAGGCCATTGCCCTTTGACTTCGAAATCTTCTCGCCTTTTTCGTCGAGGAACATTTCATAAATCAGGCTTTCGGGTGGGCACCCGCCAAGGACACGCGCAATCTTGCCCGATTGCACGCCGCTGTCGGTCAAATCTTTCCCGTACATTTCGTAATCGACGCCAATTGCGACCCAACGCATGGCCCAATCGACCTTCCACTGCAGCTTTGCCTTACCGCCAAGGATCGACTGCGTGACAAAGTCGCCGCCATCGTCAAAACGGATAAGGCCAGCTTCGGCATCGACGACTTCCACCGGCACCTGAAGGACAATGCCGGTCTTTTCGCTAATCGGCAGAATCGGCGAATAAGTGGCGGCGCGTTCTTTGCGCAAGGTTGGCAGCATGATGTCCATGATACCCCGATAATTGCGCAGCACGTTTTTCAGCGCAGCGTCAAACGCCCCGCTCTCATATTGCGACGATGACGAGATAAATTCATAGTCAAAGCCGAACTGGTCGAGGAATTCGCGCAGCATGGCATTGTTGTGCGCGGCGAAGCTTTCGAACTTTTCAAACGGATCGGGAACGTGCGACAGCGGCTTACCCAGATGCTCGGTCAGCATCGCCTGGTTCGGGACATTGTCCGGAACCTTGCGCAGACCGTCCATATCATCCGAAAATTCGATCAGCCGAGTCGGCGCATCGGACAGCGTTCCAAAGGCGTTGCGCACCATGGTCGTGCGCAGGACTTCGTTGAACGTGCCAATATGCGGAAGCCCCGACGGGCCATAGCCACATTCAAAGATGATTGCCGCGCCATCCGCTTTGCCGTTTGGATACCGTTTCAACAAACGCCGCGCCTCTTCAAAAGGCCAGGCTTTCGATGCCATTGCTATATCGCGAAGGTCAGTCACGTGTTGCTCTTTCGTTCCAAATACGACTATCAGATGTTATGGACACTCCCCTAGCCTTTCCTACGCTCCATGCAAGCCATGCCGGCATATGGGTGGGTTCCATCGATAGTCAGGTAACAACCGTCGGGAAAGGCGAAGCGGCTGGCCGTGCGGCGGAAACGCCTATGGTCATGCTGAATGCCCCATTGGTTGCACAGCGGCTTGGCTATCCGGATTTATCGGGCCTCGACCTGCTGGAATTGTTCGCGTTCGTATATCCTGCCCGCTTTGCGGTGCCGACACCAAAAGGCATGGCGAAGGCTTTGGGCATTACACCGCCGACGACAGATCAGGAGGTCCCGCAATTTCTGCTGGTGGCTGCGCGCACTTTGCTTGCCGTACTGGATGCGCCAGACTGGGCTGAACGCGAGGGCGCTTGGGACGCAGCGCAAGCGTTGATGCGGCTGCGTTGGCCGTGGTCCAACCTGATTTTGGCGCGATTGAAAAAGCCCGAGAAGCCCGAACGCTGGCTGTTCAGCCGCCTGCCCGAATGGGAGGAAGCACCACCGCGCACACCGCCGCGCGTTGTCACCCTTGGTGCCGACGCCGTGCAGCAACGGCTGGCGTCGCTTGTCGGCGGGTCAGCCGAAACACGGCAGGGACAGCGCGATTTTGCGCAAGCCGCAGCGGAGATTTTTGCGCCCCGCACGCGCAAAGGCGAACCAAATATGTTACTGGCTGAGGCCGGAACGGGTATTGGCAAGACGCTGGGTTATCTTGCCCCCGCCAGCCTTTGGGCGACGGCAGCGGACGGAACCGTTTGGATTTCAACCTTTACCAAAGCGTTGCAACGCCAATTGGTCCGCGAAGCACAGCGTATTTACCCGGACTATGAAACCTTCAAATCCAAGGTCGTTGTCCGCAAGGGGCGCGAAAATTATCTGTGCCTGCTGAACCTTGAAGATGCGTTGCAAGGCGGTTTTGCCGGACGTGCGGCTATTTTGGCACATCTCGTGGCGCGCTGGGCGGCTTATTCGAACGACGGGGACATGATCGGCGGCGATTTGCCGGGATGGTTGCCGACATTGTTCCGGCGCAACGGATCGACCGCGCTCACCGACCGGCGCGGCGAGTGTATTTATGCCGGATGTCCGCATTACAAAAAATGCTTCATTGAACGCGCCTCCCGATCATCGGTTCAGGCCGAAATAGTCATCGCCAATCATGCGCTGATGATGGTCAATGCCGCGCGCGGTCGTGATGAACTCAACCGCCCAAGCCGCATCATTTTCGACGAGGGCCATCATTTGTTTGATGCTGCGGACTCAATGTTTGCAGCAGCGCTCACCGGCCAAGAAACCATCGAACTGCGCCGCTGGGTGATTGGCCCCGAAGGCAAAGCCCGCGGCCGACGCCGTGGTTTGTCGGCGCGCCTTGCCGATGTCGCATCTTATGACGAAGAAGGTGGCCTTGCCATCGAGATGGCACGAATGGCGGCAGAAGCACTGCCCGGCGATGGTTGGCTGGCGCGGTTGGCAGAAGGTGCGCCCTCGGGCCGCATTGAACGGTTTTTGGCGGCGGTTCGGGCGATGGTGTTCGCCCGCGATGAAACAAACGCCACCGAAGGCGGCTATGGTCTGGAAACCGAACTGGCTGATCCCGACGCCGCGGTTGTCGATGCCGCCGCAGACGCAGCCGTCGCACTGGAGGCGCTGGCGCGTCCTCTGACGGTGCTGGGGCAGCGGCTTGAGGCGATGGTGTCCGATCCCCCCGATTGGCTTGATGGCAGCGCCAGAGCCCGCGTTGAGGGCGCTATGGCGAGCTTGAGCTGGCGGATTGA
>JAJTEF010000062.1 GCA_021300355.1 Sphingomonadaceae bacterium
AATGGATCTTGCGCTTCGGCGGCTTCGATCTGCGCAATCGGTGCATAGCTCAATTCAACATCGGCCCCCGCATGCCCCATGAGACGCACCGTTTGCATATGCAGAAATACGGGCCTGCGCCGCGCACGCGCATAGGCAACGGCTTCGTGGCAGCCACGCAAGGCATCATTCAGGTCCGCCCCGTCGCAGGCAATATATTTCAATGCGGGGCGATGCGCGAAGTTGGCCGCTATCCATCCACCGGGCGTCCGCACCGAAATGCCGATGCCATTATCCTCACACAGGAAGACGATGGGCATGGGCAAATGTTGATACGCAGCCCAGCAGGCGGCGTTGAACGCACCTTGCGATGTCGAGTGGTTGGCCGACGCATCGCCGAAGGAACATAAAATGATGGAATCGTGCGGGAGAACCGCGTCATCGAGTTGCAGGCGCCGTGCCAGCCCCAAAGAATGCGCGGCACCGACGGCCTTTGGCAAATGCGAGGCAATGGTGCTGGTCTGCGGCGGGACAAAGGTGTGTGCGCAGCCCAGAACCTTGTGCCGCCCACCGGAAATCGGATCGTCTGCCGAAGCGGCGAAGGACAAAGCCATGTCATATAATGGCGTCAGGCCGCCCGCTTGCTTTTTGCGCTGAATCAGAAACGCACCATCGCGATAATGCAAAAATGCCATGTCGGTCGCGCGCGTGGCCGCCGCCATCGCCGCAGTGCCCTCATGCCCCGAACTGCCGATGGAATAAAATGTCTTACCCTTTGACCGGCGCGCCCAAAGATCGAGGTGACGGTTCATGATTTGCGTGTCGAACAAATCCACCAGCATATGGGGCGCTGCTGTTTCAGCCACGTTTTCTAAGCGCGGAGCGGGAAAGTCATGGGCAGCAACACGCCGCAGAAAAGCCGCGTCTAATATCGTAGGACGGTCAAACATAGACCGCATAATTAGCGTCAAAGGGCACAAAAGCCACTGTAAAGTATAAATTTCAACTGCACGATTAAATTGCTGGATTTGTTAAAATTCGGCAATAGGATGGTGATTGAGAGAGAGCTTGCTCGCCCGACCATCCCAGTCGGTGAGCGTGTCAAAACGGGTATCCCGAAGTGAGCAGCAAATGCCACAAGGGGTGTCGGTTGAATAGGAGGAGAGAGTATAATGCGTCGATTTAATCGTGTAATCACGGCTGCCTTGTGCAGCACCATCTGCAGCGCGATGTTCGTGCCTGCGGCTTACGCCCAAACAGCCCAAGCCGAAGAAGATAGTGGTGATGAACCCATTATCGTGACTGCAACGTTGCGCGCGATGGATGTGCAAGACATTCCGCTTGCCGTGACCGCGGTCGCGCCAGAGGCGCTGGAGCGTCAGGGCGTAAACGACATCAAAAATCTGGCGTCGATTTCACCAAGCATCAACATCCAATCTTCGCAGACCGAAACCCAAGGTACCTCGATCAAGGTCCGCGGCGTCGGCACGACCGGCAACAATACGGGCCTTGAAAGCTCGGTTGGCGTATTCATCGATGGCGTTTATCAGTCACGTCCAGGCGTTGCATTGGGTGACCTTGTCGATATCGAACGTCTTGAAATTTTGCGTGGTCCTCAAGGCACTTTGTTTGGCCGCAACACTTCGGCCGGTGCGCTGAACGTCTCGACAAAGCGCCCAAGCCTTTCTGAGGTCGAAGGCTTTGCAAACGCGAGTTACGGCAATTACAATTTCATGAACCTTCAAGCTGGCGTCAGTGTACCTATCACCACTGATGTTGCGGGCCTCCGGGTGTCCGGCACATGGCGCAAGCGCGACGGCTATCTCAAAACGGCATCGGGCGCTGAAAGCAACAACCGTGATCGTTATATGCTGCGCGGACAATTGTATATTGAGCCTAACGCCGATGTAAGCATCCGTCTGTTGGCCGATTATGCCAAGACAGACGAACAATGCTGCGAAGCTGTCATTGTTCGCGAAACCGAACTTGCGCCCTTCGCCGCTTTCCACGGTTTGGCCAGCGATGGCGTAGACCAGTCCGGAATGAGCGCGCTGAAGAATCTATCGATCAACGGCGGACCTTATCTGAACGGCTCCAAACAATGGGGCACTTCAGCCGAACTGAAATGGGACCTTGGCGCGGCAAAGCTGACGTCAGTTACTGCATATCGTAAGTTTGATTCGAGCTCGACAACGGTCGGTGGCTTCACCGCCAACGACACCTACACAGTGGGTAATGGCGCACCGACATCACGCCCCGGCATTTTGCCATCGGGTGACCATATCAAGACCTTCACCCAAGAACTGCGCTTGCAAGGCACCGCTTTCAATGATGGTCTCGACTGGTTGATTGGTGGTTTCTACTCGAGCGAGAAAATCCGCGCTGACCAGACGATGACGCTCAATGCTGATTTCCAGAAGACGGGCAGCGCGTTTAACTTTGCCAATGCGGCAGGGGTCAACCCGTTGTTCACATTGACCGCGTTCGGCAATGCCGGCGTTCCCGTCAATGCCAATGGCAACTATGCCGAAAACCGGTTTAACCAGGATGCAAGCAGCTGGTCGGTATTCACGCATAACGTTCTTAATTTCACCGATAAGCTTAGCTTGACGCTCGGTGCCCGTTACGTAAATGAAACCAAGGACGCATCGTTCAACCAGCTTGCTGGAACGACCGGTGCAGGCGCCAGTGCATGCCAGGCCAGCGTGAATGGTGTTTTGACCGGCGCCGTACCTGCCCCACTTCGTGCGGGTATGATTGGTATCAACTGCTTCCCGTTTGCAACGTCGGTTGCCCTGACTGCGCCTGCAGCCATCGGCGGCGGCCTTGCGAGCGCCAAGCTTCCATTGCCGCGTGTATGGTCGCAAGAGTTCAAGGACGACGAGATCACCTATACGGCGCAGCTCGGATATAAAGCGAACGAAGATCTGTTGCTCTACGCCGGTTACAGCCATGGTTTCAAATCGGGTGGTTTCAACCTCGATCCACAATCCGCAACCTTGCAAAACTCGGGAGCCATTCTTGCCGGTTTAGCAACGGGTACTATTGTGGCACCGGTTTATGCTGATCCAAGCTTCAAATCCGAAAAGGTCAACCAAATCGAAGTTGGTGTAAAGGCAACATTATTTGGTGCCATCAAAGCCAATTTGGCCTTGTTCGACATGAAAATGAGCGACTTTCAGGTGCTTGAATTCACGGGCGTCCAGTTCCTGACCTTCAACGTCAATTCGGCGCGGTCGACAGGTGCTGAGCTTGAGTTGTTTGGTAAGCTGAGCGACAATATCTCGGCCAATGCATCGGCAACATATGCCAATGCCCGCTATCCCAGCAACTGCGCGGATGGTGTAGCCGTGGCAGCCCTCCCATCCACATTGCGACTTTGCGGTCAGGACCTGACGAACGCGCCTAAATTTGCGGGCGTAGTCGGTGTGACGTACGATGGTCCTTTGACGGACTCGGGTTGGAGCATCCTGGTCAACGGTAACGTGAACTATTCCGATAGCCGCACGACCCGGACAATCGACACCGATACGAACGGTCTGCCCGTGCCAATGGCTCGGCAGGCAAATTACTACAAGATCAACGCACGCATCGGCCTGACCACGCCAGATGAGCGTTACACGTTCGAGATTTGGGGTACGAACCTGAACAACGAAATCACGCGCGGCATCACCGCCAACACCCCACTTCGTGGCGGTGCTGGTACGCGTTCGCTGATCGGTTTCGTTGAAGAACCACGCATGTACGGCATGACCGTCCGCGCCAAGTTCTAAACCAACAACACAAACAAAAAGGGCGGCCTCCGCGGAGGTCGCCCTTTTTTGTGCCTTGCTTGCGGGTTTTTATGCCGCAGCTTTATACAGCGTCTCGCCCTTGTCCGCCATGTCGCGGAAGCTTTTGGGTGGTGCAAAACGGTTGCCAAATCGCTGCGCCAAATTGTCGGCGGTGCGAACGAAGTTCTCCAGGCCAACCGTGTCGATATAGCTCATCGGGCCACCGGTGTACGGCGCAAAGCCCCAACCGAAGATTGCACCTAGATCAGCGCTCTGTGGATCGCGCACGACCTCTTCTTCAAAGCATTGCGCTGTGGCAATCAACTGGATGTACAGCAGGCGCTGTTTCACTTCATCGACCGAAGGCTGGTCTTCAGCGAGCGGGTAATGCTCCGCCATGCCCTGCCACAAAGTCTTGCGCTCACCCTTTTCGTCATAGTCATAGAAGCCAGAGCCGAAACGGCGCCCCTTACGGCCAAGCTTAACGACCATCAATTCCATGAAGTCTTCGGTGCCGCTTGGTTGATACGCGTCGCCCAACTCCTTCTTGGTCGATTGCATCACGTCATAGCCAAGCTGCAATGTGGTTTCATCCAGCAACGCCAGCGGGCCAATTGGCATACCAAGCGACTTGGCGGCATTTTCGATGAGCGCAGGTTTTACGCCTTCGGTCACCAGCTTCATCGCCTCCCCCATGTACGGCGGGAATACGCGGTTGGTGAAGAAGCCGCGAACGTCCTTTACGACGATCGGCGTCTTCTTAATCTTTGCGTTATAATCAAACGCCGCAGCCATCGCCCGCTCGCCTGTCAATTCACCGGGAATGATTTCCAGCAACGGCATTTTTTCAACCGGCGAGAAGAAGTGCAGCCCGACAAACAGTTCCGGACGTGACGAATTCTTCGCAAGACCCGTAATCGGCAATGTCGACGTATTCGACGCGAACACAACATCGGGACCAATCACCGCTTCTGCCCTCTTAATGACGTCTGCCTTCACATCAGGACGTTCAAACACGGCTTCAATGATCAGATCGACATCTTTCAAATCGTCATAATTGTCCGTCGGCGTGATGCGCGCCATGAACGCATCGCCCGCTTCCTTGGTCATCTTGCCACGGCTGACGGCCTTGTCGATGATCTTGCGGCTATAGTCGACCGCCTTGTTGGCATCTTCAAGGCTGCGGTCGAGAACGACAACTTCCATGCCGCCCTTGACGGTAACATGCGTGATCCCGGACCCCATGAGGCCACCGCCCAATACGCCAACCTTTTTAATGTCAACCGCAGGGACGCCTGCGGGGCGGCCAGCGCCCTTTTCAGCGGCCTGTTTATTGATGAACAAGGTGCGGATCATGTTCTTCGCTTGGCTGCCCGAAAGCAGTTTCGTGAAATATTTGGATTCCACACGCAGCGCAGTGTCGAACGGCAAAATCGAACCTTCATACAGACATGACAAAATGGCCTTAATGGCGTCAAAATTGCCTTTGCTTTCCTTATGTGCCATCGCGTTCAGGCCAACGAACAGCTGAACCGCACGTGGGTCCATCGCGCCTGCACCACCGGGGAATTTGAAATCCTTCTTGTCCCAAGGCGCCGTCGCCTTCGGATTGGCCTTTACCCAAGCCTTGGCATTGGCGATCACATCCGCAGCCGGCGCAACGTCGTGTACCAGTCCCTGCGCCTTCGCCGTTGCCGGGTCGAGCGACTTGCCTTGAATAATCATCATCGCTGCGTTCTGCAGGCCAATGAGGCGTGGCGTCCGCTGTGTTCCGCCGCCACCGGGCAACAGTCCAACCATCACTTCGGGCATGCCGAGCTGGATTTTTGGATTGTCCGCAACGACGCGGTAATGGCACGCAAGCGCGAGTTCCAAACCGCCGCCCAGAGCAAGACCGTTCAGCGCGCAAGCGACTGGCTTTGCCGACGCCTTGCCGCTGCTCAGGTCCTTGGCGGAATGACCGCCGGATTCCATTTTGCGCAGCAACGC
>JAJTEF010000023.1 GCA_021300355.1 Sphingomonadaceae bacterium
GCCAGCGCCAGTGATGGATATCATCGAGGCAAAGCCGCTGGCGATCTTGGGCGATTCCATCACCACCGACCACATCTCACCTGCCGGAAGCATCAAAGCGGACAGCCCTGCCGGAAAATTCCTTATGGAACATCAGGTTAGCAAGGCAGACTTTAACAGCTACGGCGCGCGCCGCGGCCACCATGAAGTCATGATGCGCGGCACCTTTGCGAATATCCGCATCAAGAACGAAATGGTCCCCGGCATCGAAGGCGGCATGTCGAGCTACCAAGGCGAAGTCATGCCCATCTACGATGCTGCCATGAAGCATAAAGCCGACGGCACGCCCTTGGTGGTAATCGCTGGTAAGGAATATGGCACCGGATCTTCGCGCGATTGGGCGGCAAAGGGCACCAACCTGCTTGGCGTTCGCGCGGTCATCGTCGAAAGCTTCGAACGCATCCACCGTTCCAACTTGGTTGGCATGGGCGTATTGCCGCTGCAATTCATGGACGGCGAAAGCCGGACGACCTTGGGCCTGACCGCGGACGACAGCTTCACGATTACCAGTGTTGGAAAGCTTCAGCCACGCCAGACGGTAACCGTTATGGTCACCCGTAAGGATGGCTCAACGTTCAATTTCGACACGCTGTGCCGCATCGACACCGCGAACGAAGTCGAATATTTCATGAACGGTGGCATCCTGCACTATGTGCTGCGGAAGCTAGCCGCCTAAACGCGCGCTAAGATCGACAGCGCCGCCTTCAAATGCGGCGCGTCGATCATTTTTCCGCCAATTTGTAAAACACCCGCGCCGGGGTTGGCTGCAAAGGCATCAACGATCGATTGGGCATGCGCAATCTGCGCGGGCGATGGTGTGAAGCCGGCGTTAATCGACGCGACTTGCGATGGATGAATGGCCAGCATCCCGGTAAAGCCATCCCGCGCCGCGCGCGCAACATAGGCCGTCAATCCAGCCTCATCGCTGATATTCGGAAAGACCGTATCAATTGCCCCAACGCCCGCCGCATGGGCCGCAAACAGGGTCAGGCTGCGCGCTAGCTCATAAGGCGCGGTGTAGCGGCCATCGTCTTCGCGCGCCGTCGCTGCGCCGACCGCCGCGGGCAAATCCTCTGCCCCCCAGCTCACACCTGCCAGATAATGCGAAACTTCGCGCAAAGTGCCCAGATCAAATACCGCGCCGGGGGTTTCGGTCGCAATCGGCAAGATCGGCGGGGCTTCGCCATCCTGGCTGTCCGCCACCGCTGAGGCTTCTGCGCGGAGCCAATGGACCGAACGTGCACCCTCCGCCTTGGGCAAGACAATGCCATCCGGCATATAGGGTAAAACCGACGCCAGATCGTCATGGGTCAAATGGCTATCCTGCGGATTTACGCGGACAAACACCGGCACGGATCGGTCGCCTGACAAAAACTCCGCAGTCGCTTCCCGCGCTGAAACCTTGCGGTCCACTGCGACGGAGTCTTCCAAGTCGATGATAATCGCATCGGCACCGCTGGCGGATGCCTTGGCGAAACGATCAGGCCGGTCGCCCGGGACGAAGAGGAGTGAACGCATTTTCATGGAGGCGACGCCTTTCAACTTCACCGTAGCCCTGAGCCTGTCGAAGGGCGCTTATCGGCGGGGCGTGCTTCGACAGGCTCAGCACTGCGGTCTAGATATCAGTCGGCGCTTTCTTTAGCAACGCTGCGCGCTCGCAACTGCATACCACTTCGTCGCGCTGATTGAGGCAGCGGTGCAGGAAGGTCACAACGCCAGCATCAGGGCGCGACTTGCTTTCCTTTAGCCCAATCACCTCGGTTTCGGCGCGAAGCGTATCACCGATAAACACCGGTTTAGGCATGATCAGCTTGTCATAGCCAAGGTTCGCGACCAGCGTGCCGAGGGTCGTGTCACCCACAGACAGCCCCACCATAAGGGCAAAGGTGAAGGTGCCGTTGACGAGGATTTGTCCGAACTCGCTCGCCTTTGCTGCCTCTGCATCAATGTGCAGCGGCTGCGGGTTATGGGTCATGACCGAGAACAGCAGATTATCAGTCTCGGTCACCGTGCGCCGGATTTCATGGACGATAGTGTAGCCGATTTGCCATTGGTTGAAATATTTGCCTGCCACTGCTCACTCCCGAAACGTCATGCTGAACTTGTTTCAGCATCTTACTTTTTGCCGCCCGACAGTAAGACCCTGAAACAAGTTCAGGGTGACGCGCGGCTATCAATTATTTGTCGTCTACCGCCTCAATCCGCACCAACAAGGCCTCGACCTGCACCTGCGCGCCGGCCTCTGCGTTTAGCTCGGCCACAACGCCGTCGAACGGGGCGGTGAGGCTGTGCTCCATCTTCATCGCTTCGAGCGTTAGGAGTTTCTGCCCCTTGGTGACGGCCTGCCCTGCCGTGACATCGACTGCGATGATCCGCCCCGGCATGGGGGAGAGGATAGCGCCATCACCAACCGCATTGACCCCCGACCCGCGCGGTTCGGCTAAAACATAGCGGCGCGCGAAACCGTCAGCAAAGGCAAGCACATCAGCCGTTGGCGCATCGGCCTCAATCTCGTCAAACGACACAATATGCGTTTGGCCGCTGTCGTCCAGCAACCGCGCCTCGGCACGTGGTCCAGCGTTGAGCCGGAACCCAAGCGCTGCGCTAATTGGCCCTTCGCCCGAACTTGCGCACAGCAAAGCTGCTACCTCCGCGAGCTCTTCGCTTTCGGGTGCAGGCGGAAGGACTAAGAAATCGACTTCGCGCGCGATAAGACCTGTGTCGACGTCGCCTTCCCCAAATTCAGGCAAGTCCAACAAGCGACCCAGAAATCCTGCATTGGTCTTTACCGGCCAGACTTCGGTTCCATCGATGCCGTCACGCAACGCCGCGATCGCTTCGTCGCGTGTATCTCCGCGTGCAATCAGCTTGGCGATCATCGGATCGTAGAACGGTGAGACCTCTCCGCCCTGCTCAATACCAGTGTCGATACGCAGCTCGTCCGGGAATGCCAGATGGTCGAGCGAGCCGATGGACGGCAAAAAGCCAGTTGCCGGATTTTCAGCATAGAGCCGCGCTTCCATTGCCCAGCCGTTGATGCGCAACTCATCCTGCCGCTTCGGCAACGCTTCACCGCTCGCCACGCGCAGTTGCCATTCGACGAGATCGACACCAGTGATTTCCTCGGTCACGGGGTGTTCCACCTGTAACCGCGTATTCATTTCCATGAACCAGATGCGGTCGGCGCGCAGGCCTTCGGAGGCGTCGGCGATGAACTCGATNNNCGACCGCCTTGGCCGCCTTCACCGCCGCCGCACAAAGCTGTTCGCGCGTTGCTTCGTCCATGCCCGGCGCGGGGGCTTCCTCGATCACCTTCTGGTGGCGGCGTTGCAGCGAGCAATCGCGCTCGAACAGATGGACAATATTGCCGTGCGTGTCGCCAAACACCTGCACCTCGATATGGCGCGGGCGCTGTATATATTTTTCGATCAGGACATGGGCGTTGCCGAAAGAAGCGGTAGCCTCACGCTGGCAAGAGGCGAGCGCATCGGCAAAGTCAGCCGCGCCATCGACCTTGCGCATCCCCTTGCCGCCGCCACCCGCGACCGCCTTGATCAGCACGGGATAACCGATTTCGGCGGCTTGCTGCCCAAGGAAAGCCGGGTCTTGATTTTCACCCATATATCCGGGGGTGACGGGAACGCCCGCCTCCGCCATCAATTTCTTGGCCGCATCTTTCAGCCCCATCGCGGTGATGCTGGCCGGTGCCGGCCCGACCCAGATGAGGCCGGCGTCGATTACGGCTTGCGCGAATTCCGCATTTTCGGAGAGAAAGCCATAGCCCGGATGGATTGCGTCCGCTCCGCTGGCCTTGGCCGCGGCGATGATCTTTGCGCCCACCAAATAGCTCTCACGCGCTGCAGACGCCCCGATATGCACCGCCGCGTCGGCTTCCTGCACATGCATCGCCTTGGCATCAGCATCTGAATAAACCGCAACGGTGCGAATACCCATATCCCGCGCGGTGCGGATAATCCGACAAGCAATTTCGCCGCGATTGGCAATGAGGAGGGATTTGATCATCTGACTCACATCCGGAACACCCCGAAGCGGGGCGCCTCCTCAACGGGTGCGTTGAGCGCAGCGGCGAAGGCCAGCCCCAGCACATCGCGTGTCTGCGCCGGGTCGATAATCCCGTCATCCCACAGGCGCGATGTCGCGTAATAGGGGTTGCCCTCATCTTCATATTTTTGGCGGATTGGCGTCTTGAACGCTTCGGCTTCGTCTGGCGTCCATGTCGCAGCGTCGCGGTGGACGGTCGCCAGCACGCTCGCCGCCTGCTCGCCGCCCATTACGGAAATCCGCGCATTGGGCCAAGTGAACAGGAAACGTGGGCTATAAGCCCGTCCGCACATGCCGTAATTGCCCGCGCCAAAGCTACCGCCGATCAAGACGGTGATCTTCGGCACGCTCGCGGTGGCGACGGCGGTGACGAGCTTCGCGCCATGCTTGGCGATGCCCTCCGCCTCATATTTGCCGCCGACCATGAAGCCGCTGATATTCTGCAAGAACAGCAACGGGATCCGTCGCTGGCAAGCAAGCTCAATGAAATGTGCGCCTTTGACCGCGCTTTCCGAAAACAGCACGCCGTTGTTCGCGAGGATCGCCACGGGCATGCCCCAGATATGCGCAAAGCCGCAAACCAACGTCGTGCCATACAGCGCCTTAAACTCATGAAATTCGCTGCCATCGACCAGGCGCGCGATGACTTCATGCACATCATAAGGCGCGCGGACGTCATCGGGGATGACGCCATACAGTTCGTCGGTGTCGTATTTGGGGAGACGTGGCCCCTTTAAATCAATGTCGGGTTTGTGGGTCGGCCCTAAGTGGCTGATAATATCGCGCACGATGGTCAGCGCATGTTCGTCATTCTCCGCGACATGATCGACGACGCCCGATTTGCGGCCATGCAAATCGCCGCCGCCCAAATCTTCGGCGCTGATTTCCTCGCCCGTCGCTGCCTTCACCAAGGGCGGACCGGCCAAGAAGATCGTACCTTGATTGCGAACAATGACGCTCTCGTCCGACATCGCCGGCACATAGGCGCCACCCGCGGTGCAACTGCCCATGACGCAGGCGATTTGCGGAATGCCCTTGGCGCTCATATTCGCTTGATTGAAGAAGATACGCCCGAAATGCTCGCGGTCGGGGAAAACCTCGTCCTGATGCGGCAGGTTCGCACCGCCGCTGTCGACCAGATAGATGCACGGCAGGTGATTAGCCTCGGCAATTTCCTGTGCGCGCAAATGCTTTTTGACGGTCATGGGGTAGTAGGTGCCACCCTTCACGGTCGCGTCATTGCACACAATCATACACTGGCGCCCGGAGACCCGACCGATCCCGCAAATCAAACCGGCGCCGGGAATCTCGCCATCGTAAAGGTCATTGGCCGCAAGCTGGCCGATTTCCAAAAATGGCGAACCCGGATCGAGCAACCGCTCGACGCGCTCGCGCGGAAGCAATTTGCCGCGCGACGTATGCCGCTCGCGCGACTTCTCATTGCCGCCCAGCGCAGCCTCGGCAACTTTTGCCCATAGTTCATCGCGCAGCGCTTCATTTTTCGCTGCGTTGGCACGAAACTGTTCGCTGTCGCTATTGACGTTTGATGTCAGCACGGGTCCGCTCATTTCAATACTCCAATGCTTGGCGTATAGTGCACTTGCGCGCCCGGCCCTAAGGGCAAATCAAGCGCCACCCAAGCCATCGTCATGGTGATACCTGCCACCATAAAACATAGTGCATAAGGGAGCATTAAAGCCAACAGCGACCCCACACCAAAATCCTTATCCCAGCGGCGCGCGAAAGCGAGGATGAGCGGAAAATAGCTCATCAACGGGGTCATGATATTGGTATAGCTATCACCCATGCGATATGCCGCCGTGGTCATTTCGGGGCTGATCCCAAGCAGCATAAACATCGGCACCACGACGGGCGCAAGCGCGCTCCACTTGGCGCTGGCCGAACCAATAAACAGATCGAGTATCGATGACAGCAACAGCACGCTGACCAACAGGAATGGCGCGCTTAAACCCATTTCGCGCAGAACAAAGGCACCGTCAATTGCGATGATTGGTCCAAGACGCGACCAGTTGAACATCGCCACAAAATGCGCCGCAAAAAAGACAAAGACGATATAGGGCGCCATCGAACGGATCCCATCCTGCATCATGCCAAGCGCGTCACTACTGCTTTTTACGGTCCCCCCACCAAGGCCAAATGCCATACCGGTGCCAACGAACAGGAAGAAGAAACCGGCGACCAATGCAGAATAAAAAGGCTGCATCTGCGCCGTGCCCTCTTTGGTTTCGTCCAATAGCGGCGAATATCCGGGAAGCAGTGTCAGCGCCGCGAACAGGCCAATGATAACGATCGCAGCGAGCCCGACGTTACGGAGCCCTCTTCTTTCTTGTGCCGTTATTTCTGACTTGGCGAGTTCGGCTTGAATTTCGGCATCAGGTTCTTTGCCCCACGTGCCCAACCTCGGTTCAATGATGCGGTCGGTCACGAACCAGATAGTCGGCGTGAACAGAAACACGATGGACAATATGAACCACCAGTTACCAACGGGGTTCATCGTCCAACCGGGCTCGACAATACGGGCAGCCTCCTGCGTAAAACTGAAAAGCAGCACGTCAATCTGTCCGGGCGTGATGTTGCCCGCATACCCCCCCGAAACGGCAGCAAATGCAGCGGCGAGACCGACAAGCGGTTGACGGCCGACAGCGGCATATAAAATCGCCGCAAGTGGGATGAACACCACATAGGCAGCATCGGACGCGTGGTGTGATACCATGCCAATGAGAGCAACCAAAGGCGTCATCAACACGCGCGGCGCATTACGCAGCGATCCGCGAATAAGCGCCGAAAATAAGCCCGATTTTTCGGCTACTGACGCGCCCAGTACAATCGTCAGTACCAATCCCAACGGCGCAAAGCTTGCCATCGTCTTGGGCATTTCGGTTAACAGCCGTGCGATATTTTCTTCGTTGAACAGGCTCGTCGCGCGATAAGTCAGCACGCCGTCCTTCAACTCGCCCCATTGCGGCGCTTCCGTCCCGGAATAGGGCAAGGATGCGGTCCAACCCAACCACGCGCCAAGCGCTGACAGTCCCATCAGAAACAGGATCAACCAAACGAAAATCATAATTGGGTCGGGCAGTTTATTGCCCAACCGTTCAAAGGTCGCGAGGAAGCCGCTCGGCGGCGCTATAGGATTGCTGCTCATGACGCATCTATAGCGCGGCCAGTCCGCATTGGAATACGTAACCTATTTACGCGAAACGGTTCTGTAATTCCAGCAGCTTCATCGCCGCAATAGCCGCCTCGCCGCCCTTGTCTTTCTGCTTGGGATCAGCGCGGACAATGGCTTGTTCTTCATTCTCGACGGTCAAAATGCCGTTTCCGATTGCAATGCCGTCCATCGTCAACGCCATGATGCCGCGTGCGCTTTCACCAGCAACGATTTCAAAATGATAGGTTTCGCCGCGAATGACCACGCCGATGGCAACAAAGCCATCATATTGCTGCGCTTCGGCGGCCATGGCAATCGTGCCGGGAATTTCCAGCGCACCGGGAACGGTGATGACTTCAACCTCATGCCCCTTGGCTTTCAACGCAGCTTTCGCGCCAGCAACCAGCATATCATTCAAATGGTCGTAGAAACGCGCTTCAACTATTAAAAACTTTGCCATTATTATCCTGCTCCCAAAATGATTGCGGCGGCACCGGATACTATCAGTAATCCCGCGGCGATGCGCCATTGATCCAAACGCTCTTTTAGCATCAGCGACGCCAAGACAAGCGCAATTAACACGCTGGATTCGCGAATGGCGGACACCAGGCCAACCGGAGCGAGCCGGACAGCGAACGACCAAGTCGCAAAAGAAATCAACGTCAGCAAACCGGATTGCCACCCGATTGTCCATGCCGACCGCAAACGGGGCACGGCGTCCCGCCGAAATCGCAACGCCAGATAAATTGGCAGCAAAACGCCGTCCGTAACAAATAGCCATGCCAGAAAAGCAATGATGTTGTCCGCTTCGCGCATGCCCTGCGCCGCGACTAAACTATAAATGATTGTCGTAAGCCCAGTGAACGCTGCCGCGCCCCACCCGCGGCGGCTCATGCCCCGGCCAAGTGCGAGCGCCAGTATTCCCAATGTTATCGAGAAAATACCAAAAATTGCGAGGGTGGTCAGCGTGTCGCCGAGATAGAAAACCCCCAAAATCGCCATTGCGAGCGGCACCACCCCGCGCGCGACCGGATAAGCATGGGAGAAATCGCTGATTTCGTATGACACAACCATCGTAAGCTGGTTGATGAAACTCAGCAGCGCAAAGCCCGCGAGTAAAAGCCATAGATTAGGCGACAAATTTCCAGCCCATAGCGCCACGGGCAAGGCCAAGGCTGCACACAGCAACGATGACCAGACACGCACCGCCAGCTTATCCTCACCGGCCTTTAAATAAGCGTGCGACATGGCCGCTGTAAAGGCGGACACCCCTGCCAGAGCAAGGCCGGCGCTGACCGACACGCGATTACTCGCCTCCGGTGCCGGGGATCGCGCGCTCGCCTACAATCGAAAGGCCATAGCCTTCAAGGCCAACCAGTGTGTGATGGGTGTTGGTCAGCAATATCATGTCGTGCACACCCAGCTCGGTCAGGATTTGTGCACCACCGCCATAATCCCGCAACTCTTCGATTTCGGGCGCGCCAGCCTGCTTGCCTTCGGCGCGAAGCTGCATGAAACGCGAAACCATACCCTTCATCGGTTTGTTGATCACGACGATAACGCCAGCGCCTTCAGCCGCAATGGCCTCCATCGAGCGCGAAAGAAGCCCGGAACGCTCGTTTTCTTCGCCGAACACGTCCACAAACATCGACATGGTGTGCATACGGACAAGCGTCGGTTTTTCGGGATCGATACGCCCTTTCACCAGCGCCATTGTCTCGTCGCCCGTGGCTTTGTTGTAAAAGGTCATGGCGGTCCATTCGCCGCCCCACTTGCTTTGAAACTTCATTTCCGCGCGCTTTTCGACCAGATGGTCATGCTTGCGGCGATAGGCGATCAGATCGCGGATCGTGCCCATTTTCAAATTGTGCATGCGCGCAAACGCGACAAGGTCATCCATCCGCGCCATGGTGCCATCGTCTTTCATGATCTCACAGATCACGCCCGACGGGTTGAGACCGGCAAGACGGCTGATATCGACGGCCGCCTCGGTATGCCCTGCCCGCACAAGAACGCCGCCATCGCGCGCGGTCAATGGGAATACATGGCCGGGGGAAACAATGTCATCCGGCCCCATGGAGGCATCCACAGCCACCGAAATCGTGCGCGCGCGGTCAGCGGCGCTAATGCCGGTTGTGACGCCCTCACGCGCTTCTATGGACACTGTAAAGGCTGTCTGCATGCTTTCGCGGTTCTCGCGCGCCATGGGCGTCAGGCCAAGCTGCTCGCAGCGCAGCTTTGTCATCGAAAGGCAGATCAGGCCACGGCCATGGGTCGCCATGAAGTTGATCGCGTCCGGCGTTGCCATTTGCGCTGGAATGATAAGGTCGCCTTCATTTTCGCGGTCTTCATCATCAACGAGGATATACATGCGGCCATTGCGGGCTTCTTCGATGATTTCTTCAATCGGAACGAGCGCAGGCGTGTCATCGTTCGAAAATAGATAGCTTTCTAGTTTGCGCAGCGTTTCCGCCGTTGGATTCCAGCCTGCATCATCCAGATCACGCAAGGTGTTGGCATGAAGCCCCGCGGCGCGCGCCAGCCCCGAACGGGACAAGCCGCCTTCGTTGACGAGATTACGAAGCTTTTCAATTAACTGGGTGGACATATGACCTCCAACATTCGCAGAATAGCGAAACATGATTCGCTATTTTCACACTGAAATGTGATTGTCAAAGCATGAATCACATTGATGTGTTGGAGAAACGGTAATGGCGCAGACAATATGGGTAAACAAAGCGAAGCTTTCGGAAAATATGGTCCATGATGCCGACCTGCCCACATTGGCGGATGGCGCACTCCGGCTGAAAATCGAGAGCTTCTCGGTAACCGCAAACAACATCACTTATGCCGTCATTGGCGATATGTTCGGATATTGGAACTTCTTTCCGGCTGAAGGCGCGTGGGGCGTCGTTCCCATGTGGGGGCACGCGGTGGTCACAGAATCCCGCCACCCCGAAATCGCTGTTGGTGAGCGCGTGTACGGCTATCTTCCCATGGGCACGCATTTGGACGTCTTGCCCGGAAAAGTGAGCGCCAGCGGCTTTACGGACACAGCAGCCCATCGGCAGCCCATGAGCCCAATCTATAACCAGTATAGCCGTATCAACGCGGACCCCGAGCATGATGCGGCCAAAGAGGCGGAGCGCATGCTATTTGGGCCACTGTTCAAAACGGGCTTCCTCATTGAAGCCATGTTCCGCCGCGAAGATTGGTTCGGCGCGCAGAATTTGGTCATGACCAGCGCGTCGTCGAAAACATCCATGAGCCTCGCGAGCGTTGCGAAGGACTTGTCGCCCCATATCAAGCGGATTGGCCTGACATCAAAAGGCAATGTCGACTTCGTCGCCAATTCGGGTCTCTATGACGAAGTCATCGCTTATGATGACGTTGGCAATTTGCCCGCTGCTGCCTCCGTAGCCGTTGATTTTGCCGGTAACAGCGGATTGCTGCGTGGCATTCATGACGCGCTTGGCGAGCATCTGAAATATAGCTGCCTCGTCGGTGCGACGCATGTCGATGCACGCGGCGCGAACAGCCCGGGCGGCAATGGCGACGCAATGCCAGGCCCCAAGCCCATTCTTTTCTTCGCACCCGATCACGCCGTCGCCACCATTCAGGAACTTGGTCCAAAAGGCTTTGGCGAAGCGGTTGCCACAAGCTGGAAGAGCTTCCTTGGCGCCGTGGACGGTGTCGTGGAAATCGATGAACGCACTGGAATAACCAATGCTATTCCCGCGTTCACCGACACATTTCAGGGCAAAGCAGATCCCGCAATCGGGATTATCATTCGTCCTTAAATACCCGGCCATCCTTCATCACGAACTTCACCGCTTTCAAAACGGTGACGTCTGATGTGGGATTACCTGCAACGGCAATAAGATCGGCAGCTTTGCCGGGCTCAAGGCTGCCCACTTCCTTCTCCACGCCTAACAGGGTTGCCGCGTTCATCGTCGCAGCCTGAATGGCCGCGCTCGCGGGCATGCCATGCTTTACCATCAGCTCGAACTCGTCCGCGTTCTTTCCATGTTTTGAGACACCAGCATCTGTCCCGAACGCAATTTTCACGCCAGCCGGATAGGCCTTTTCAAGACTTTTGCCCGTAACGCCAATGCGCCATTTGACCTTTGCCAACACGTCTGGTGGATAGGCATTGGGGTTCGCGGCAAGCCGTTCAAGGTAACCATTCACGGTTGAGAGCGTCGGGACATAATATGCGCCCGCTGTTTTGAACAATTTAATGCTTGTATCGGTCAGCATCGTCCCATGTTCGATAGAGTCGGCGCCAACGGCAAGCGCTGCATTAACGCCATCATCACCGTGGGCGTGCACGGCAACTTTCTTGCCATACAAATGAGCGGTATCGACCAATGCCTTAACTTCATCGTCAAACACTTGCCGGCCAAGACCCGAGCCAATGCGGCTGTTTACGCCGCCTGTTGTCGCAATTTTGATGACATCTACGCCGCGCCGAATTTGCTTACGCACAGCCTGACGACAACTTTCAACGCCATCGCACAAATTGTCTTGGTCGATACTGTTATGCAGATCTTCCGAAACCGACAGCGTGGCATCCATATGTCCGCTCGTGGTGGAAATAGAGCGCCCGGCATCGATGATCCGCGGCCCCGGCAGTTCGCCGGCCGCAACGGCATCGCGAAGAGCCAAAGTCGCGCCACTTCTATCGCCCAAATTGCGCACGGTGGTAAAACCCGCCATCAGCGTTTTCTTTGCGTTTTCGGCGGTGCGGTATGCAGCGCGGGCAGGACTGTCGGTCACAGCCTCAATCAACGCGGCATTGCCGCCCGCATCGCTACCGAGATGCACATGGCTATCAATCAAACCGGGAAGCACAAACTTGTCCTTCAAATCGATCAACTTTGCGCCAGCTGGTCCGGCCTGCTAGCGCCTGGGCCGCCAAGGGCGCGCTCGCCAACAATACGGCACTCAATGAAACAACAGCAAACATCTTCATTCGATTAAACTCCCCTATTGGCCATGCAACGCGACCCCGCTGGCGGCGGATCTTGCGGTGGCCCGGCAAAACATTGTGCAACTGCCATCCACTGATGTGCGACTTCTCCGGTGACTGCAAGCGACGTATCGGCAATGTTGCGGCATTGGGTCACAACCTGACAAAATTCGGTTGCGCTGCCCGTAATCATACCACTGTCCGACGCCTCACCATATTCCCATATCGCTCCTGACGGCGCAGTCAGACGGATCTGCGGCATTGGCCCCGGCGGGTCTTGGCGCCGGTTTTTCCATGTAAAGCCCCATGTATTGACGCCCAACCGGACGATATTGCCGATCCGGTCTGTATCCTGACGCGTGACACCCAAAACATCATAAACCGCCTGTGCATGCGCCCATGTTTCCATGAGACGTGCGGTTATGGAGCTTAGCGCGCTCATATCCGGCCCGACCCATTTCAGCCGCAGTTTCGGATCGGCCTCGGCAAAAGCCGCAGCAACGGCCTCAGTCCGTTCCAGCCATGCCTGCAGCAAAGCCTGTCCAGAAAGTCCATCCAAATAGGACGCCTCAAAAGCAGGAAGTTTTCCGCCCCGGACTCCCTCCATCATCGCGGTCACAAATGCACCAAATGCAGCCTCATCCTGCAACGACAGATCCACCGCAATATTCCAGACATGCAAATGCCGGATGATGTTGTTGATCGTCCATCCTTTGAACTGCGTTTGCATTTCGAAATCAGAATCGCTCAGTGCAGCAAGAAGCCCTGCCAATGCTCTGCTCTCTTCCAAAAAGTCCGTTGCCTGCTGCATTACCATCACCCCATAAATCCGAATAAATGCCCCGCCACTTTGCGCATCTGTATCTCCTCTGCACCTTCGGTAATGCGGTAGCGCCGATGGTGTCGGTAGATATGCTCGAACGGTTTATGGCGTGAATAACCGATGCCGCCATGCACCTGCATCGCGAAGTCCGCGGCGTTGCACACCAACCGGTTCGCCTTGTAATTACACATGCTGACTTTGTCCGATAACCGCACTGCGACTTCAGGCTTGGTCATGCTGTCCATCTCAGCGGCCGTTTTGTAAATCAAAAGGCGCAGCATCTCCGCGTCGCAGTTCGACCAAGGGGAACTGAATGGCCTGATTTACCGCAAGTGGTTTGCCAAATGGCTTACGCGCACGTGCGTACTTCACCGCTTCATCAATGCAATATTGGGCCGCACCGAGCGAACTTGCGGCTTGGCGAATACGGTTCTCGTGCACAAAATGCTGCGCAACAGCTAGGCCGTTGTCCAATTCCCCAAGGATGGCGCTTTCCGGCACCCAGACATCGGTATATTTAACCTTGGGGTGGTCGGTGGGCATATTGAACGTCCACATATATTCGCCAATTTCAAATCCTGGCGCATCCGTTGGCACGACAAAGCAGGTAATGCCGCGCGCTTTGCCATCTTCACCGCTGGTGCGCGCAAAGGTCATCACATGCGATGTATAGGGCAGTCCGGTCGTCCACATCTTGTTGCCATTGATGCGATAGCCTGCAACGCCGTCACGCATTTCAGGCACGGCGCGCGTATCCATATGCGTCGCGTCGGAACCATGATCTTCCTCGGTCAGGCCGAAACTCCACCCCATTTTGCCCTCGAGCATCGGCGGAATAAACGCGGCCTTTTGCTGCGGCGTTCCAAAATCACGCAGCATCAAAACCTGCACGAGATTGCCAACAATGCTGCTTTCGTTCTGCAGGTCATTATGCAGCCCTAACCCCTTGTGCGCCAGATGGTGCCAATCGGTCCGCGCATTTTCGCGGCGGTGGTCAAAGAAACGTATATTGTCGTCGCGCGCTTCAATCGGTTTAATCTCCCGATCAATGAACGCATCAAGTTCGGCCAAATAGTCGGTAATCTCTGTGGGAATTTCGAAGAGCATTAGATTGTCCATTTTTTTCTGGCCGCGGCCAAGCCTGAATATTTGGGTTGGTCAGCCGCAAGCTTGGCGAGCGATTGCGCTTTTAATTGCGCCAGCAGCCCCGGGGTATTGAGCGATTGTCGGCCCGCCAACAATGCATCGGAAAGCGACTTATCATGCACATGTAATGGCGCAGTCGCTTCGCGCTGCAACATGCCCAGTGCGTTCACGGCGACGGCAGCCATAAAACGGTCACGTCCCTTGGCCTGCGGTTTGATATCGGTCTCAATCCAACGCGCGAGCGCCTCCAGCATTTCTGTTGCGGATGGTTCCCCGATCCGTCGAGGCGCTGCAGGCGATGGCAGCGTAATTGGGCCACGTTCGGCCTCAGGTGCATCCTCTTCCAATAGCACCAGCAAATCAATTTCGGTTTCCGAAGTCCGCCGTCCAATCACGGCACGCTCTAAGCCTTCATCAAGGCCACTGCGCCAGATATCGGCCATTTGCAGGCAGCAGACGCCCCACCACAATGTCGAATAGATAAGCCACCAACGGAAGCGTTCAGGTTCGACCGATGTACCGCTCACGCTTTGATAGGCGTCAAAAAATTCGTCCAACGGGCCAATGCCAAATGCGGGCCGGTCAATATATCCGAATCGCCAGCTGTTAATGCAGCCAAAGGCGAGATCCTGATGCCGGTCCCCCAGATGCGCCAATTCCCAGTCGAGAACAGCCGCGAGCCCATCAGCATCGACCATGATATTGCCCATGCGAAAATCGCCATGAAGCAAGACTGCAGGAACCGGCGAAGGCAAATGGTCCTCAAGCCATTTAAACGCGAGCGCCATTACCGGGCGATCCCCACCAAAGCTGATGAACCGTCCCCGCAACTCGGCCAGCAAGCTCTCCGCGCTGGTTTCAGGCAACTGCGGCAGCGTATCAGCCCCCACCGCATGGATTGCAGCGAGTTCGCGGGCGAAATCATGCAACAATCCCGGCAGAGCGTTCGGCAAGATTCTTGCCGGGTTAACCTCTGCCTCCACACGGCGCATCACATAGCCGGTTCCGAGATTATCAGCAGCGGTTACCTCACCCATTATTTCTGGCGCCTTCACGCCCGCCGCAAAGGCCGCACGAACGACAGCCGCCTCCACGTCATGGCCATAGGTTCTGCCCGCCATCATGTCCGCCGATGGCGACCGCCGCAGCACATATCCCTGCCCCGCATAATCAAACGACCAGCTTTCCATGTTCGCGCCGCCTGTCAACCTGACAAGGCTTTCAACGTCGTCGGTTCCCCCGAACACCCGCCGCGCAAAGGCCGTGACCAATAAGGCGATATCGTCGCTCAAACGGGTTGCCCTTGCCAATATGCAAATATCCCGTTCTGTAACTGCCGGATATGCTCTTGCGCCTGTGGCCCCGTCCATTCGCCCTGATAGTCGGTGCGCCCGGTCCACCACCCTTGCCCCGGCAGGCCGTCGCCTTCGCGCACCACGAGCACGGCAAGCGCGGGCCGACCTTCGGCAAGCGTCATCTGGTCAATTTTATCCAACGTCTTGCACACCGCGCGCATCTTTGGCCGTGTAAACCGGAAACCAAGGTTCAGCAGCAACTCAGAATAGCTGATTGCCCGGCCATCGCGCGCGCATTGCTCGAGAATTGCCTTAATCCGCGCAACATCGTGCAGCGCGGAAACATCCGCCGCCGGATCGCTCAGAAATTCTTCAAGGACAGGGTCCAAAGCGGCTCCTACAAATAGTCGTTGCGCATATTGTTCATGACGTCGTGAAATTCTTCCATGACTTCGTCGATGATTTGTTTGGCAGGCTTTACGGTATCAATGCGTCCGGCAACTTGTCCGGACAGCGCGATCGCAGCCTCCATGTCACCGCCAAAATACAAATCGAGCACGCCGCGCATTTCGCCCATAATATTTTCTGATGGCGTCACATCCAGCTTTTCGGTCCGGTCGGTTCGCAGCGCACGCAACGCAGGGCCCGGGCCATGGCGGTTCAGGAACAGCGTGTCGGTTTCCTTGGCGTTGATGATCGCGTCTTTCCAGTTTTGATGAACTGGGGATTCCTCCGCGCTGACCATCCGCGTGCCCATTTGCACCGCTTCTGCGCCAAGCGCAAAAGCCGCAGCCATCGTCCGTCCGCAGACCATACCGCCAGCCGCGACGATCGGTACGTCAACCTTGCTCCGGATGAGCGGCAGCAGGACCATGAGCGCAACATCTTTAGGATTTTTAAACCCGCCGCCCTCGCCGCCTTCGACGACCAGGCCATCGACACCGGCCTCAATCGCCTTCAACGCGCCAGCCAAAGTCGGCACAACGTGAAATACGGTTAGCCCCGCAGCCTTTAGCGGACCGCAATATTTGTTCGGGTCGCCCGCCGACGTCGTGACGAATTTTACGCCCTGATCGACCACGAAATCTACGATGCCGGGATCGCGGACAAAGGCTTGCGCAATGTTCACGCCAAAGGGCTTGTCGGTCAGTTCGCGCATCTTGATAATCTCTGCGCGCACTTCCTCCAATTGGCCGGACGACGTTTCGATGATTCCAAGTCCACCGGCGTTTGAAACGGCCGAAGCCAGTTGCGCCCGCGCGATCCAGCCCATGGGGGCCTGAATGATCGGATATTCAACGCCAAGCAATTCGGTGATGCGGTTTTTAATAGGTTTCATGATGTCAGCGTCCAATCTGGCTTGTGCGGATGTTGAGTTGGCCGGCGAGGCCAGCTTTGCGATGCACTTCAATCGCCCGATATTCCGGGGAGGACATCATTTTCTGCATGGCCGCCAGCGACGGATATTCGACCAACGCAACCATGTCCCAAAGCTCTTCAACCTCGCCAATCATCAGGCCCGTTACAGGCCCGGCATAAATCTGCTTGCCATCGACCGCGGCGAGACATGCCTGAATACCCTTGCCATAACGGGCATACGCCTTTGCGCCACTAAGGTCAGCATCGCTGCCATCGGCATATTCTGCGGTCTCTTTAAATTTCAGAAGGTTGACCATCACAAAGGGGCCATTTTCAGGCCCTCCGAAAAAGGACGTGATTTGCTCCTTGCCTGGAAACACGGCGTTCTCGACCCGCATATTCATTCTCTCCCCCTAATTTAATCACCTGCTTAAATCAGAGGAGGCGTGTTGTAAAAGCGAATATGTGCTGGTCGCTACATTGCCGTGATGACGATAAGTTTGAAGGCCAATATGGTCGGTTAAGACACGATTTTCATGTGCGATCCAGGTGCCGATTGGGTCGCTATCTTTTTACTTAGCCCATGAAACACGGCATCCACGATCATGGCCATCTTCGTTACGCTCAGCTTCGTTGTCCCGATGTAAAAGAGAACGTCTGGGTTTGTATAGCAATGCAGCATTTGGTTGATGAGCGACACCGCCTCGTCAATAGACAGGCCTTGGAAATAGCCTTGATCCATTGCTTCGGCCACGATGATCGCAAGATAATGGTCACCAAGGTCCACATAACCGCGCACCACTTCGAAATGCTGCTGACCAATTTCCAAATAGCTTTTTAACAGCTCGGGTTCGGCCTCATACTGCTCGACCGAAGCCAAATAGCGCCGGGCAAAATATTGGTACATTTTGTCGCGAACCGGCAAGTCGGACTCGGTCACTTCGACCATGATGCGGATTTTTTCCGCGAAGAAACGCTCGGCTACAGCCTCTAACAACGCTTCCTTGTTGTCGAAAAAGCGATACAGATTTGACGGCGACATACCCGCCGCCGCGGCCAAATCCGTCATGGAAATATCGACCGACCCACGTTTGCGAACAAGGTCATCGACGACTTCAAGCAACGCAGTTCTGCCGGCTTCTATATCAGTTTGTGGCCGCGCCATTCTGCTTCCTGTATTATGACTGCATAACAGTTTTCTGATATAACGCCGATTGTTTCATTTTTCAACGTGATCAAATGTGAACTGTCCTTGCATTGTTGGTCCTGCGGCAATGTCATTTTGATCAACAAGTCCCGACAATGTCAGCCCAAGCAAGCGAACGCCCATTTCGGCGGGCAAAATCTGGTCCAACAGCGCATGGCCCAGCGTCGCGATTGCAGAACGGTCCGAAAGTATGTGCCCGACCGTCCGCGACCGTGTGACGGTCCGGAAATCGGAATAGCGCGCCTTTAAGACCAGTGTCTTTCCTTGAGCCTGATTGCGGTCAATGCGATCCCAAACGATCTCGACAATATCGTCTAACGCTTCGCGCAACTCATCCTCGCTGCGTTTATCTTCGAAATAGGTGCTTTCAGCGCCAATGGATTTACGCACAGCATTGGCGTTGACGGGGCGGTTATCGATCCCGCGCGCCGCATGAAACAGATAAGCGCCCCAACTGCCAAAATGCTGCGACAGCCAAATCTCGTCCTTTTGGGCAAGGTCTGCCCCCGTATGCACGCCCAACTTGGCCATTTTTTCAGCCGTGCGTGGCCCCACACCGTGGAACCGCCGCACAGGTAAGCTTGCGACAAATTCAGGCCCTTGCTCGGGCAATATCACGCACATGCCATCAGGTTTATTCTGGTCACTTGCCAGTTTTGCGATAAATTTGTTGTAGCTCACACCAGCGCTTGCCGTCAGTCCGGTTTCTTCGCGAATGGCCGCACGAATGGCTTTGGCAATTTTGACTGCCGACCCAATGCCCTGTTTGTCATGCGTGACGTCAAGATATGCCTCATCGAGCGATAAAGGTTGGATTTCGTCGGTGTGCCGGGCAAATATCTCCCGAATGTGACGCGACACAGCCTTGTACGCCTCAAACCGCGGCTTCACGAAAATCAGGTCCGGACATTGCCGTAATGCAGTCACCGAAGGCATAGCGGAGCGCACGCCAAATGCGCGTGCTTCATAGCTTGCGGCGGCAACAACGCCGCGTTTGGACGATCCTCCGACAGCGACCGGTTTACCGCGCAGTTCCGGATTATCGCGCTGCTCTACGCTGGCGTAGAACGCATCCATATCGACATGGATGATTTTGCGTATCTCTCCGGTGTCGGCCACCATGCAACCGAATGCTTAAGACCCGACCGCGGAGCGCAACGCCTTGCGGTCAAGCTTTCCGATCATGGTTTTTGGCAGGACGTCGAGGATGGTGACACCTTGAACCCGTTCATGCTTTCCAAGATGCGGGTTCAGCCACGCAGTCAATTCGGCACCATCTTGCGTAGCGCCATCGTGCAACGTCACAAATGCGCGCGGTACTTCACCAAGATACGCATCCGGCACGCCGATAACCAATGCCTCTTTGACCGCAGGGTGCTTGTAGAGGATGTCTTCCACCTGACTTGGAAAAACCTTGAAGCCACCGACCGCGATCATGTCTTTCAAACGATCAACGATGTGGATGAAGCCGTCTTCGTCGATGGTCGCAACGTCGCCTGTGCGCAAATACTTGCCCAGAAATACCTCGGCATCCGCATCTTTGCGGTTCCAATATCCGCACATCGTCTGCGGACCTGAAAACACCAATTCGCCCGGTTCGCCGTCTGGCGCTGACTTGCTAGGGTCTTCTTTATCGACCAATTTCACATCGGTGCCGGGGACAGGCTGGCCGATGCTGCCGATCTTGTTGACCCCCTCATACGGATTACACGACACAACGCCTGAGCTTTCGGTCAGCCCGTAACCTTCGATCACGACTGCGCCCGTTACCTTTTCGAACCGCGCTTTCAGTTCAGCCGCCAAAGGTGCGCCACCCGAGATACACGCGCGCAAGTTGGTGAAATCGGTTTTTGCAATATCGGGGCAATCGAGCAATGCTTGATACATTGTCGGCACGCCGGGCAATGATGTCACCTTAGTGCGGTTAATGGCCGCCAACGCAGCACGCGCCTCAAAACGTGGCAGCATCACAATTTCCCCGCCATTGGCGATGGTACGATTAAGCACCGTTGCATTGGCAAATACGTGGAAGAACGGCAACGCACCGAGAATACGGTCATCTGCAGCGCCATTGGGCTGGTTCACCGCGCTGTGCGGATCCAGCATGTTAATCTGCCGCGCGTTCGCCGCTATGTTCTGGTGGCTGAGCATCGCACCCTTTGGCGTGCCCGTCGTGCCGCCTGTATATTGAAGCTGCGCAATGTCTCGCTCTGGCGTGCACGGCTGGACAGCAAAATCGCCATCATTTGCGATCAGCGTCGCATAATGCGTAATTCTGCTGTCGTCAGGTATTGCGGCAATGTCGCTGCGTTTCAACAACCGGTATGCCCAGCTTTTCGCCTTGGGTAATGCTTCGGCGACGCTGCCGACGATCAGTTCCTTCAGGCTGCTGTTGTCCAGAACCTTGATAGCGGTTGGCAGCAATGCCGCAGCTGAAACAGTGAACAAGATCGACGTACCGCTGTCTGCCACCTGATGCGCCAGTTCATCAACGGTGTATAAGGGCGAGAAGTTAACCACGGTCGCCCCGGCGGCAAGCGCGCCATAATAAGCCGCGATATATTGCGGGACGTTCGGCAGAAAGAGACCGACATGGTCCCCCTTGCCAATACCTTTATCCTGAAGACCACGCGCGACCCGCCGGACGGTGTCCGCCATATTGGCGTAGCTATATTTACGGCCCATGAAATCGGCGATTGCCGCACGGCCCATCCGTTCGGCGGACTGGAAAAACATATCGTGCAAGGCCAACGGCGCAAAATGTTGGTCCCATTTGACAGGATGCAGGTAACGACTGTTCCAGATATTTTGGGTCATGCGCCCTTTATGCCGCGTGATACCATCCAACACCATCGCGGATTTCACATTTTATCCGACCGGCAAAGTGCAGGTAGCGCAAATGCGCCTGCGCCTCACCCGTGGCCAAACCGTAAACCGTTTCATCAATTTCCCGGTCGAACAGCAATGCAAATGTATCGACCGCGCGCATTTCTGTGTGCCGCAGGGCAGCTTCCAACTTGTCGAGCCGTTCATGGTGGCCGGACGCCAGTCTGTCCAACCGCACATGCACCCCGGTAAACGGTTCCCCATGCGCGGGCAGGACCAGCATATCCGCAGGCAGCGCTTCACGAAACTTTGTAATGGAATCCAGCCACTCACCCAGCGGGTCCGCATTGGGCTCACTGTCCATGACGGAAACATTTGAAGTGATACGCGGCAAAATCTGGTCACCCGCGATGATCATGCCATTGTCAAAATCGACAAGGCAGGCATGTTCAGGTGTATGTCCCCCGCCTGTCATCACGGTCCAATCCCGCTGCCCAACGCGGATAATTTGTCCGTCATCCATGCGGACATGCCCCGTGGGTAGCCGTGAGACAGCACGCGCGAACCCGCCCCAACCACGCTTGCGCACCGCGTCGATGCGTTCTTCGTCAAAACCCGCAAAACGCCGGTTGTTCAGTACATCTTCCGGCGGCTGATCCGCCTGATCAGCGATCAGCATCCGCGCCATCAACCATTCGGTCCGGTTCATCCAAACAGGGACTTTGAACTTGTTCGAAAGCCATCCCGCGCAGCCAACATGGTCGGGGTGGAAATGGGTTACGAAAATCCGCTTAAGTTCGCGGTCGGCCAAATTGCCTGCGAACATCGCTTTCCACTGTTCAATGGTCGGCGGCATGAAAAGACCGGTGTCCACGAGCGCATAGCCGGCCTCGCCCTCGTCCAATAGCCACAGGTTGATGTGGGCCAGATTGCCGGGCACGGGCATGCGCGTCCAACCAATGTCCGGCGCGATAGGGTAGATTTCGCCATAAGCGGGGGCATGATCGCCCAAGGGGTATGTTAGCCCCTTAAACTCTTTTGCTTCAAATCCGTGGTCGGCAAGCGACGCGTCATAATCAGGGGTTGCTTTGGTAGCCATAGCCCATCCGTGCCTTAATCAAGCGATTAAGGCAATGACGACGTCGTCCTTATTCGCCCGCTTTTTTGAACAAGGTATCGGCGGTCAGCTCTGCCTTTTCAGTGGTTTCTACTTCTCCGTTGAGAGCAGCTTCCGCGCGGCGCGCCGCTTCGGTACGTTCTGCGCGCAATTCTTGGATCAGCGCGTCACGATCCGTGCCAAGACGGGCATCATTTGCCGCCGTGTTATCAATGCCTGCCTTTTTGGCGGCACGATTCACGATAGCATCAAGCTCGCGTTGCGAAGTCAGGCCAAGCGTTACGGGATCCTTTGGCTGGATTTCAGCAATGTTCCAATGGCTACGATCGCGAATGGCGGCAATCGTGTTACGCGTCGTTCCGATCAACTTGCAGATGGCACCATCGGAAATTTCCGGATGGTTGCGCAACAGCCAAGCGATGCCGTCTGGCTTATCCTGACGCTTCGAAACTGGCGTATAGCGAGGTCCCTTTGTGCGGCGCACCTGATCCGGGCCCTTGGACATTTGAAGGACATAGTCTTCATCTGCCTGACCCTTTTCGATTTCTTCCATCGACAATTCGCCAGCGTGCACTGGGTCGCGACCGGTGTATTTCGAGCCAGTCATGTCATCGGCCATAGCCTGAACTTCAAGAATATGGATGCCGCAGAACTCGGCAATTTGCGAGAAGCTCAAACCAGTATTGTCGACCAACCAAGCGGCAGTCGCATGTGGCATCAAAGGGGTGGCCATGTCTTTTGCTCCAATAATAAGGGCCGCCCCTTACGGAGCGGCCTGAAAATCTTGAACAGCGCATTAGGCGAACTTTACCGCATCGGCAAGCGGCAATGCGCGTGGGGGCTTGCGCATTGCCCGTCTGGCATGCAATCCAGCACCTGATTGGGGGAAGAAATGAAACGTCTTATCAAATGGCTCGTTGTTGCGCTCGTAATCGCGGTCGCCGCAGTCTTTATCTGGGGATATGCGCCAGATACCGATGCCGCAGCAATGGAAACCAAATATAGCAGCAGCGCATCACGCTTTGCTGAACTGGAACCTGGCCTGCGCGTTCATTATCGCGATGAAGGCAATCGGAACGGCCGCGTTCTTGTCCTCATCCACGGATCGAACGCCTCGCTGCATACGTGGGAGCCGTGGGTCCAGATATTAGGCAAGGAATATCGTATCATTTCGATGGACCTGCCCGGCCATGGTCTTACCGGGCAAAATCCATCCGGCACCTATGACAGCGCGACGTATGTCGGGGTCGTCGACCGATTGCTGACGCGGCTGAATGTCAAAAAGGCCATAATCGGCGGCAACTCAATGGGTGGCGGCGTCACATGGATGTACACACTGGCGCACCCCGAAAAGGTCGAGGCGATGTTGCTGGTGGATGCCAGTGGCCAGCCTTCTGCCAAATCTGGTAATATCCCAATCGGTTTCCGTTTGATGCGGATGCCGGTCATCAAAGAGGCCGCGCGCTTTATTGCCCCACGCAGCATTTTTGAAGCCAGCGTCAAAACATCGATGAGCGTTCAATCGAAAATCGACGCAAAGCTTGTCGACCGCTATTGGGAACTTAACCGCTATCCCGGCAACCGCGAAGCAACGATGAAGCGCTTTGCAAACGTGCAAAACATGCGCGCCGGCAACACAGAGAAGCTGGCGGGAATCAAGGTGCCTGCGATGATCATGTGGGGAGAAGAGGATAACCTCATCCCCGTAAGTGCTGCGCGGTGGTTCGCAGACGCCTTGCCGCAGGCCAAGCTGGTTGTTTATCCGGGCGTAGGCCACATCCCCATGGAAGAAATTCCGGAGAAGAGCGCTGCCGACGTAAAAGCATGGCTGGACGGCTTACCGCCACCAGCCTCTTAAACTTCCAGCAGAATTTTACCAACATGCGCGCCGGATTCCATATAGGCGTGGGCGCCAGCGGCATCGGCCAAGGGAAATATCCGGTCCATTTCGGGCCGCAACGCGCCGTCGCACACCATTGGCCAAACCGTTGTTGATATTTCTTGCGCCAGCAAAGCCTTAAACTCTTTTGTGCGCGGGCGAAGCGTGGATCCGGTAAGCATCAACCGGCGGGACATGATATAGGCCATATTGAGCTCAGCGGTCATCCCGCCTTGAACGGCAATGGTCACATGACGGCCATCTTCGCGCAGACACTGAAGATTGCGCGCAACATAAGGACCTGCGACCATGTCCAAAACAAGGTGCACGCCCGCGCCGTTGGTAATCGTTTGTACTTCAGCGACAAAATCTGTGCTGTTGTAATTTATGGCATGATCCGCGCCGATTGCCTTTGCGGCGGCGCATTTGTCGTCCGACCCGCAGGTCACGATGACATTGAGATCAAACAATTTGCCCAATTTGATCGCCATGGTTCCAATGCCGCTCGTGCCGCCATGGATGAGGACGGTTTCGCCGGGCGCCGCGTAGCCGCGCTCAAACACATTGTGCCACACGGTGAACAGCGTTTCAGGCAATGCCGCGGCTTGCGCCATTTCCATTCCCGCTGGAACGGGCAAGCAAACGTCGGCGCGGGCGATGCAATATTCGGCATATCCGCCGCCCGATACCAACGCACATTGGCGCGTGCCCAAAAGCTCGCGGGACACGCCCGCACCGACCGAAACAACAATGCCCGATACTTCCAGCCCGGGCAGATCGCTCGCGCCTGGCGGCGGCGGATATAGACCTTTGCGTTGAATGACATCGGGTCGGTTTACGCCGGCAAAAGCAACCTTCAAAAGCAGCTCACCATCGCCAGGGCTTGGCACTGGCCGCTCTGCCGCGATCAATACTTCCGGGCCACCCGGCGTCGAAATCTCGATAGCCGTCATCAATTCAGGCAGTTTTTCCATGTCTATTGCATCCCCATGTCAATTGAGATGCCTTTTAGGGAAGCATCATATTGACAGCAACCGCTCATGGGTAAAATATGAACCATGGAAATCGACGACAATCTACCGTTACGCCGGGACGACCCGCTCAATAATCTTGTGAAGCAAGATATTGATGCCCTTTCGGTTGCAGAACTTGAATCCCGCATCGCTGCATTGAAGGCGGAAATTGCACGCTGTGAGGGTAAGATAGCCTTTGCCAGCAAGCATCGCAGTGTTGCGGACGCTTTGTTCAAAAAATAAACGGCAGATGGTGCAAAACGGGCCCCTAGGATTAAGAAACTGGGGATGAAAACCGTTATCTGCCTCATGTTGCTTGAAAGCAAAGAAGGCCGCGCCAATATAGTGCTCAAGCGACAGCGACTCATTTAAGGGAGACGATAACATGCCATCATTTGCGGAGTCGCTGGAAGCAACGCTTCACAACGCATTGAAACACGCAGGCGACCGTGCGCATGAATATGCGACGCTTGAGCATTTGCTGCTCGCACTCATCGATGATGCAGATGCGGCAAAGGTCATGCAGGCATGCGGCGTCGACCTGGGCGAGCTATCCGACATCATCATCACCTATCTCGACACCGAACTCGAAAGCTTGCGGGTCGAAGGCAAAGTAGACCCCTCCCCCACCAGCGGCTTCCAACGCGTCGTTCAGCGCGCGATATTGCACGTTCAAAGCTCGGGCAAAGATGTTGTAACTGGCGCCAATGTTTTGGTGGCCCTGTTCTCCGAACGCGAAAGCTACGCCGTGTATTTCCTGCAGCAGCAGGATATGAGCCGCCTCGACGCAGTTTCCTATATTAGCCATGGCATTGGCAAGGACGGCAAACTTGCCGAGCCGCGCCCGGTCACGGGTTCTGAGCAAAAGGGCGAAGAGCCTGAGGATACAAAGGCAAAGAAGGACAAGAAAGAGGGTGCGCTTGATCAGTTCACCGTCAATCTGAACGAAAAAGCCAAGCAAGGCCGCATTGATCCGCTCATCGGCCGCGCGGCTGAGGTTGATCGCACCGTGCAGATTTTGTGCCGCAGGTCGAAGAACAACCCATTATATGTCGGTGAACCCGGCGTCGGCAAAACGGCCATCGCCGAAGGTCTGGCGCGTCGTATCGTTGAAAAGCAGGTTCCAGAAGTATTGTTGCCTGCTGTGATTTATTCACTCGATATGGGCGCGCTTTTGGCTGGCACGCGCTATCGCGGTGATTTCGAAGAGCGGCTAAAGGCCGTGGTGTCTGAACTCGAAAAGCTGCCCGACGCGATATTGTTTATTGACGAAATCCATACTGTCATCGGCGCGGGTGCAACCAGCGGCGGCGCGATGGATGCGTCCAATCTGCTGAAGCCTGCTTTGTCCGGCGGCACCATTCGCTGCATCGGTTCGACGACGTACAAGGAATTCCGCAACCATTTCGAAAAAGACCGTGCGTTGCTGCGCCGGTTCCAAAAGATCGACGTCAACGAGCCAAGCATTGAGGATACCATCAAAATCCTCGCCGGCCTGCGGTCTGCATTCGAAGAGCATCATAAGGTGAAGTACACACCCGAAGCCATTAAGGCAGCGGTTGAACTGTCATCGCGCTACATCAACGACCGCAAGCAGCCCGATAAAGCCATCGACGTCATTGACGAGGTTGGCGCGATGCAAATGCTGGTTGCACCGTCAAAGCGCCGGAAGCTCATCACTGCGCGCGAAATTGAGGCTGTTATAGCCACCATCGCCCGCATCCCGCCGAAGCAGGTGTCCAGCGACGACAAGACCGCGCTCGGCACGCTTGAGGCGGATCTGAAGCGCGTTGTGTTCGGACAGGACAAGGCCATTGAGGTGCTTGCCAGCGCCATCAAGCTCAGCCGTGCTGGCTTGCGTGACACCGAAAAGCCCATCGGCAGCTATTTGTTCAGCGGCCCCACGGGCGTCGGCAAGACCGAAGTCGCGCGTCAGCTCGCCTCGATCCTTGGCATTCCGCTTAAGCGTTTCGACATGTCCGAATATATGGAGCGCCACAGCGTCAGCCGCCTGATCGGTGCGCCTCCTGGCTATGTCGGTTTTGACCAAGGCGGTCTGCTGACCGATGCCGTCGACCAAAGCCCGCATAGCGTGTTGTTGCTCGACGAAATCGAAAAAGCGCATCCTGACCTGTTCAATATCTTGCTTCAGGTCATGGATAACGGCCGTCTGACGGACCATCATGGCAAGACCGTTGATTTCCGGAACGTCATTTTGATTATGACAACCAATGCGGGTGCCAGCGACATGGCCAAAGAAGGCATTGGTTTCGGCAACAACATCAGCAAGGAAGATGCTGGAGACGAGGCCGTCAAAAAGATGTTTGCGCCGGAATTCCGGAACCGTCTGGATGCAACCGTGCCATTTGGTTATCTGCCCACCGACGTTGTTGCGCGCGTTGTCGACAAGTTCATTCTGCAACTTGAACTGCAACTCGCCGATCAGAATGTGCACATCAAACTGGACGACGAAGCGCGCGCATGGCTCACCGAACGTGGCTATGACAAGCTATATGGCGCACGGCCAATGGGACGCCTGATCCAAGAAAAAATCAAACAGCCGCTGGCTGAAGAGCTTCTGTTTGGAAAACTCGTGCATGGCGGCGAAGTGGCTGTGCACATGAAGGACGGCGCACCAAGTTTTGAAGTAACGCCCGCTGCGCCCAAGGCCACAAAGCCCAAGCCGCCGAAGAAGAAGGTCGTGAAAAAGGCAAGTAAGGCCGAGTAAGGAACCTAGGTCTGCCCGACTGGTAGCAGTTGGGCAGAAGGCCCTATACCGTTAAATAATTCGGGCTCGGTTCCGGTCATCCAGACCTGCGCGCCGGTTTCGGCCAGTAACGCAAACAATGCAGCGCGTCTTGACGGATCGAGATGCGCTGCAACTTCATCCAAAAGCAGGATTGGCGGTGCCTGACGCTGCGCGGACACCAATGCGGCGTGCGCAAGGATGAGCGATAGCAACAAGGCTTTTTGCTCGCCTGTCGAACACTGCTCCGCCATTTGGCCGGAATCCTTATGTATGACGTCGAGGTCCGCGCGATGTGGACCAAATAATGTGCGCCCGGCGGCGGCGTCACGGCGGCGGCCCTTACGCCAGATCACGGCCAGATCATCCTCTGTTGGACCGGCCTTATCGACAAGGCTGATCAGCGGAACTGCAAAGGGCCCCGAAGGCGCACTTTGCAATTGGTCGCGTAAGGCATCAACCAAGCCGGTACGCGCAGCTTGAATGGCGTGGGCGCTCTCCACCATCTGCTGTTCAAGGGCATCCAGCCAAAGCGGGTCAGCCGAAACGGTCCCCGACAACAGCTTGTTGCGTTGCTGCATAGCCTTTTCATATCGGCTGCTGTGACGCGCATGCTGAGGACTGAGTGCGAGCACGAGGCGGTCCAGAAACCGGCGCCGCGCGGCGGAACCATCTGCAAACAGCCGGTCCATTGCGGGCGTAAGCCAAATGACCGAAAGCCATTCGGCAAGGCTGTTAATCGACGCATTGCTCTCGTTCACACGGACTTTGCGGCGCTCGGGCTGCTCCGCGCTCACACCGGTTCCAATGACATTCCCCGACACTTCAGCAACGATAGCAAATCCCCCGCCACCGCCAGCGCGGACCATATCCGACATGGCAGCGCGGCGAAGGCCACGCCCCGGTACCAATAGCGAAACGGCCTCCAGGATGTTCGTTTTGCCCGCGCCATTTGACCCATGAAGAGCAATGAACTGCGCATTGGGACGGATCTCAAGCGCGGCATGGTTGCGAAAATCATTCAAGGACAGGCGGGATAGGACCATATACCGTGCCTGCTATAGTGGCATGTTCTGGTCAAGCCGCTTGTCGGAAATTCGCTTACCCAAATATTGGTATTTTTTCCCAACTTGTGAAATTGTTTCACGCTCGTCTGATACCAAGAACGGACATAACTATATGATTTTATGAAATACATCCAATTTGGCACGGCCTGTGCAAAGTATCTGGCATAGCCGGAATGTTCCGGTAAATTTTAAAGGAACATGACATGACACAATATGCCCGCACCCAAATTCTTTCAGTGTTCGCCGCTGTAGTTTGCGCTTTCATCACTATCGGTATCAGCATTGCACCGGCCGTCGCACCTGCTGCGGCTATCGTTGCCTAAACACATTAACGCAGTTCAAAACAAGGGAGTGAAGAAATGGCACGTTTAACATTGGACAAAACCAACAAGAAAATTCTCGGTGTATGCGCCGGATTAGCGAACTGGTCCGGGATGGACGCGATGATCATTCGCCTGATTTTTGCGGTCGCGACCGTGGTTGGCTTTGGCTCGCCCGTCCTGATCTACATCCTGCTGGCGATGATACTCGACTAAATTTGATTATTTCGCTACCTTCTATTGGAGGATCAAGGGATCAGGAGCCACCGATGGCGGGGGACGTTTTTGACAGTGGAGGTCACGACGATCGCGCATTTACGCGTAACGGCGTCTCCATCACGGCAAGCGTCCGCGAACACGGCGGGGGTCGGCAACAGGTTGACGTTGTCGACCTATCGCAAGCTGGGTTTCGCATGCGGACGGGGTCATTCATTGCCCCTGACCGGATAATATTCCTGACATTGCCAGGATATAATCCGCTCGAAACGCGGATCGCATGGCATGAGAGTGAATATTATGGCTGTGAATTTGTCCAACGGCTGCATGCGGCCGTGTACGACGACATCGTCCGCAGATATCCGTTATTCAAAGTCCCCGATTAAGCGGCAATGCGTTCCCGCCTGTTACAGGCGTTATCGCCCCTAGCCAACCTTGCGCACAAAAACCGATCCCGCCGAATAGCCGGCACCAAATGAGCAAATAAGGCCAAGGTCGCCTGCTTTCAGGTCCTGATTATGCTTGTGGAACGCGATTATCGAACCCGCGCTTGAGGTGTTGGCATAGGTATCAAGAACAGTTGGACTCTCATCCTCAACAGCTTCATGCCCGAGCACCTTTTGCGCGATAAGCCGGTTCATTCCGGTATTGGCCTGATGCAGCCACAAACGACGCAAATCTGAACCTGACAGGCCCAGGCTTTCGGCGTGATCAAGGATCATCTGCCCAACCATTGGTACGACTTCTTTGAAAACCTTTCGGCCTTCCTGAACGAACAATTTGTCATTGCGCGGTCCGCTCTGATCGACCGGGCCATTGCCATCCGCGCGGTTCAAAAACCCGAAGTTGTTGCGGATATTGTTCGAAAACTGGGTTTTCAAACGCGTACCCAATATTTCCCAATGTTGCGCTGGCGCCAAGTCCTTTGCTTCGACCAAAATGGCTGTTGCCACGTCACCAAAGATAAAGTGGCTGTCACGATCGCGCCAGTTGAGATGGCCGGACGTGATTTCGGGATTTACGACCAATACAGAACGTGCGTTACCGCTGCGGATATAGTCGGCAGCCGTCTGGATGCCAAAGGTGGCCGACGAGCAAGCGACATTCATATCGAAACCGAAACCGCGCTCCATGCCCAATTCATGCTGAATCTCGACCGCCATAGCAGGATAGGCACGCTGCATATTGGATGCCGCACATAAAACAGCGTCAACGTCGGCAATGTCGCGGCCAGCCATAGCCAATGCGTCCCGGCACGCCGCCACACCGATTTCCGCCATAAGCGAAATCTGGTCATTCGGACGCTCTGCGTAGCGTGGCTCCATAATGTCCGGATCTAATATCGCGGTTTTGTCCATGACATGGCGCGACTTTATGCCGCTGGCCTTTTCCACAAACTCAACCGAGCTGTGCGTCAGTGGCTCTGCATCGGGATGCGCTGCGTTATACCGATCGGCATAAGCGTTAAAGCTGGCAACAAGCTCCGCATTGCTGATGGTATCGGTTGGCGTGAATAAGCCAGTAGCTGAAATGACCGGTATGGCGCCGTGCGCTGAATGCGACATGTTTATTCCCGCTTGTTTTTGTAATTGCGTCCGCGTGCCTAGCGCTTGCGTATTTATGAAACAAGACGTTTGAAAAGCTTTGTAACGCAGTTATGGATGCAACGGGGGAGGAAGACAAAATATGTCTTTGAAGGAACGTCAGCCTAGCTGGTTGTCCCGGCTGGTCAGGCGGGTATTGGTAGGGATATACAAACGCGGCGGATGGCATGCCCATGGCGTCGTGCCCGAATCGCGTAAATTCGTGTTGATTGCGGCGCCACACACCAGCAACTGGGATTTTGTGTATTTTCTGGGGTTAACAGATGACCTTGGAATAATGCCGCATTTCATGGGGAAATCTTCTCTCTTCCGTTGGCCATTTACAAACTTCATGCTCGATATGGGCGGCGTCCCGGTGGATCGCACATCGAACAAAAATTATGTTCAGCAGATGATTGATGAATTCGGCCGTAGAAAAGAATTCATGCTCACCATCGCGCCTGAGGGCACACGGGGCAACGTCAAAGCATGGAAAACCGGCTTTTACCATATCGCCATGGGCGCCGGCGTGCCGCTGGTCGTTGGCATGATGGATTATCAGTCAAAGTCCGGTGGCTTAGGGCCAGAGATTTGGCCCACGGGTGATTATAAGGCTGACATGAAAAAGGTCGCCGAAATCTATTCTACTGTCGTGCCGAAATACCCGGCAAAAGGGATGACCGGCATTTTTGCAAAGGATGAAACATGACAGCTATCGGTCAAACACTTGCAATCAACGCGACTGCCCTGCTTGCAGTCATAATCCTGCTCTGGGCGTATTCGGTCAAGATCCGCGATGTTTCGTTCATTGACGCGTTTTGGGCGTTCGGAATGGTGCTGCTCGCGTGGGCAAGCTGGACGCAATCCGATGCACCGGGCGCGCTTTCGCATGTGCTGCTTGGCCTGACCACATTGTGGGGGCTTCGGCTTTCGCTGCATTTGTGGACACGCTGGCGCGCGCATGGCGAAGATCCGCGTTATGAAAAAATCATGCGCAGTGTGATGGAGAAAAAGGGCTGGAGCTGGAGCAAAACGTCACTGCAGTCGGTTTTTCTGACCCAAGCCCCATTGCTGTTCATCACCTGCCTGCCCGCACAGCTCGGCATTGCGTACAGCGACGGCGCGAACACAGCTTTAGGTCCGCTTGCATTTGCCGGCGCGATTATTGCGATCATCGGCATATTGTTTGAAACCATTGGTGATGCGCAGCTCAACACATTCCGGGCCGACCCTGCCAACAAAGGCAAGGTGCTCGACACTGGCTTATGGCGCTATACTCGGCACCCCAATTACTTTGGCGATGCCTGCACATGGTGGGGTATCTGGCTCATTGCATGTGAGACTGGCCTGCCAGGTTGGATCAGCATCATTGGCCCGATCTTCCTGACCTTCACGCTCACGCGCTGGTCGGGCAAGCCGATGCTAGAATATGGCATGAAGAAAACGCGGCCCGGCTATGCGGAATATGTCGCGCGGACCTCAGGCTTCTTCCCGCTGCCGCCAAAGTCGCGCTAAGCGGTTAAAGGCGGACGCGGGTTACGCTCATTCAAATGCCCTGAATCAAGCGACAACGCCAAACAGGTCGTGCTCGTCTGCGTCTTCGATATCGACCTGCACAATGTCGCCCGCCTTTAAGGTCGGTGCAACCTCACGCAAATAGACATGGCCATCGATCTCCGGCGCATCGGCTTGCGACCGTCCGGTGGCACCAACGCTGCCATCTTCATCGGCGTCGCCAATCTCGTCGATAATGACGGGGATATTGCGTCCAACCTTTGCGGCAAGCTTCGCAGCGCTAATCGCCGCCGTCTTTTCCATAATCCGCTGGAACCGCTCTTCCTTCACCTCTTCAGGAACAGGGTTTGGCAGATCGTTCGCTTGTGCGCCTTCCACAGGTTCAAAACGGAAAGCCCCGACCCGGTCCAACTGCGCTTCGTCCAACCAATCAAGCAGATATTGGAAATCCGCATCGGTTTCGCCCGGGAATCCGACCACAAAGCTTGACCGGATAGCGATATCAGGCGCGATGTTGCGCCAATTGCGGATGCGCTCCAGCACCTTCGCTTCATTGGCGGGGCGCTTCATCGCTTTTAGGACATTCGGCGCGGCATGTTGAAACGGGATATCGAGATATGGCGTCAGATACCCTTCTGCCATCAACGGAATAACGTCATCCACATGCGGGTAAGGATAGACATAATGCAGCCGCACCCAAGGCGCGATGCCTTCGCTTGTTCGCAAGCTGCCCAATTCGCGGGCGAGGTCAGTCATATGCGCGCGCACCTGACGCCCCTGCCAATCGCGAGGTTCGTGCCGCGTATCAACGCCATAAGCAGACGTGTCTTGCGAAATAACCAAAAGCTCTTTGGTGCCCGCCGCGACCAGCTTCTCCGCCTCACGCAACACGGCATCAATCCGGCGGCTCGCAAGCTTTCCGCGCAACGACGGAATGATGCAAAAGGCGCAGCTGTGGTTGCACCCTTCGGAAATCTTTAAATAGCTGTAATGGCGCGGGGTCAGCTTCAATCCGCCTTCGGGCACCAGATCCACAAACGCACCGCGTGTCGGTGGCGCAGCTTCATGAACCGCCGAAACCACGGCTTCATATTGATGCGCACCGGTAATCGCGAGCACATCCGGGAAGCGCGCACGGATGACGTCGGCTTCATTGCCCATGCAACCTGTGACAATCACGCGGCCATTTTCCGCGATCGCCTCTCCAATCGCCTCAAGGCTTTCTTCCTTTGCGGAGTCCAGAAAGCCACAGGTATTGACCAGCACAACGTCAGCGCCTGCATAATCGGGTGACAAGCCATAGCCATCGGCACGCAGCTTTGTGAGGATCCGTTCGCTATCGACCAGCGCCTTGGGACAGCCAAGTGATACCATGCCGACCTTCGGCGCTGCTTTGATTTGAGTTGCCATGATGCCGGGCCGCATAGCGGGTTTCGGCAGGCTTGTCACGGGCAGTATGGATTTGCGGTGCGCGCCAGGATAACAATCCAACAATGATTATCAAAATTACCAAAGGCACCGATCGCGATTTTCTCGCTATTGTTCGGAACGACGGCTCGACCGAGACCGCAACCTTCCCGAAAAAAGGCGTCACGCCGCATGATGCGATCCATTATTTCGTCGAAACCGAGTTGAATTTGCCAATGGCATTTTGGGGACTAGTGGCAAAAGGACATAGCCCCGCAGATATTCAGGAAATTGCAAAACAGGCGGGTCACGCCAGCGCGTCACGGGCGCAGACGCCGGACGAACATATTGTGCAGTTGCTTCAGGCAGAACGCTTGGTGGAATGTTTCGAATCCGACGCATGGGGAACCCCGGCAGATGCCGAAACCTTTATTGCTATTGCGGCAACGGCCTGCGAGGCGTCATTTGTACCAATGCCTGCGCTGACGCCACAATCCATTGAGGGCGTACGCACGCGGATTGCCGCGTTTCAGTCCATCTGGTCGGTTGCGAAGGCTGGCCATGTGGCCGAATTTCAGTGGGATGAACGATGATCCCGAACGCAACGTAACTGGCACGTTGCAGCGAATAGTTTTCCCTTACCCGCTGTAAGCGCTCCGCAGATTGGCGAAGGACTCGCTATGGGTGAGGTCAAGCTGCAGCGGGGTCACTGCGATATAGCCATCCTCAATCACCTCAAGGTCGGTATCATGGCCCGGCGTGTGCACCATTCCATGAAGCCCAAACCAATAATAGTCGTAGCCACGTGGATCCGTGCCCTTGACGATCGAACCGCGGCTATAGTCATGGAAACCCTGCCGCGCGACTTTGATGCCTTTGACATCCTGCGGCGAAAGCGGCGGGAAGTTAATGTTGGTCAGCGTGCGCGGCGTATGCGGCGTGTCCAATAACGGACGAAGCACGCGCTCGCCCCACGCTTCAGCAGCTGAAAAAGGTACAGCGTCCGCCATGCCTTCTTTGCTATATACTTGGCTCAGCGCAATGGACCGGATTCCCGCCAACGCCCCTTCCATCGCCGCAGCGACCGTGCCCGAATAGGTAATGTCATCACCAAGATTGGCACCACGATTGACGCCGGACAAAATCAGGTCGGGCTTGGCATCTTTCATGATGACACCAATACCGAGCATCACAGAATCCGTCGGCGTCCCCGCAACCGAATAATGTTTTTCGCCATGTTGGCGAATGCGAACAGGTTTAGTCAGCGTCAGCGAGTGCCCTGCCCCTGAATTTTCCTCCGCCGGTGCAACAATCCAGATGTCATCGCTCACGGTGCGGGCAATCGCCTCCAACACCTTAAGACCCGGCGCATTCACACCATCATCATTGGTCAATAAAATGCGCATCAGGCCGCAATCTCCAGCTTCGTCAGGCCGCCCATATATGGCAGCAGCGCGGCTGGAACG
>JAJTEF010000024.1 GCA_021300355.1 Sphingomonadaceae bacterium
TCCCGATCATCGGTTCAGGCCGAAATAGTCATCGCCAATCATGCGCTGATGATGGTCAATGCCGCGCGCGGTCGTGATGAACTCAACCGCCCAAGCCGCATCATCTTCGACGAGGGCCATCATTTGTTTGATGCTGCGGACTCAATGTTTGCAGCAGCACTAACCGGCCAAGAAACCATTGAACTGCGCCGCTGGGTGATTGGCCCCGAAGGCAAAGCCCGCGGCCGACGCCGTGGTTTGTCGGCGCGCCTCGCCGATGTCGCATCTTATGATGAAGAAGGCGGCCTTGCCATCGAGATGGCACGAATGGCGGCAGAAGCGCTGCCCGGCGATGGTTGGCTGGCGCGGTTGGCGGAAGGTGTTCCCTCGGGACCCATTGAACGGTTTTTGGCCGCGGTTCGGGCGATGGTGTTTGCCCGTGATGAAACAAACGCCACCGAAGGCGGCTATGGTCTGGAAACCGAACTGGCTGATCCCGACGCCGCGGTTGTCGATGCCGCCGCAGACGCAGCCGTTGCACTGGAGGCGCTGGCGCGTCCCCTGACAGTGCTGGGACAGCGGCTTGAGGCGATGGTGCCCGATCCCCCCGATTGGCTTGATGGCAGCGCCAGAGCCCGCGTTGAGGGCGCTATGGCGAGCTTGAGTTGGCGGATTGATACGGTCCGCGCATGGATTTCGATGCTCGCGCGTGCGGTAGGCCCGGTGGATTCTGAATTTGTCGATTGGCTCGCGATTGACAGGTTCGAAGGTCGCGAAATGGACATCGGCATGCACCGGCGCTGGCTTGACCCGATGAAGCCCGTCGCGGACATCGTCCTGAAACCAAGCCATGGGGTCCTTGCCACATCGGCAACTTTGCGCAGTGGCGGCGACTGGAAAAATGCGGAGACCCGCACAGGCGCGTTGCATTTGGATAAGCCCGCCACACATTTTTCTGCGATCAGCCCCTTTGACTATACGGCGCAGGCAGAGGTCCTGATCGTCACGGATATCAAAAAGGGCGATGCTGCGGCACTGGCGGGGGCCTATGCCGCGCTTATTACGGCATCGGGTGGCGGCGTCCTTGGCCTGTTCACGGCAATTCGGCGTTTGCGATCAACCTATGCCCGCATTGCCGACCGTTTGGCGCGTGATGGCCTACCGCTCTATGCCCAACATGTTGACCCGATTGACACCGGAACCTTAGTCGACATTTTCCGGGATGATCCGCACGCCAGCTTGCTGGGCACGGATGCTTTGCGCGACGGCGTGGATGTGCCGGGGCATTCGCTGCGCCTTGTCATCATGGAACAGATACCATGGCCGCGTCCGGACATATTGCACCGCGCCCGCCGCCTCAAAAATGGCGGTATTGATTTTGATGATCGCATCATTCGCGCAAAAATGGCGCAGGCATTTGGACGCCTGATCCGCAGTGCAGACGACAAGGGGCATTTTGTTCTGCTCTCGTCCGCCGTGCCCAGCCGGCTATTGACGGCGTTTCCGCCGGGAACGCCTATACGAAGGGTTACGTTGGCTGAGGCAGTCGCTTCGGTAAAAACAGGCCTTTCGCCGGATGAAAAATTGCGGCAGGACGTCAAAATCAGTCTCGATGAAAGCAACCCGTTTTGACGTTCGCGCTCACCTTATTCCGCCATGCAAAATCGAGCTGGGATGACTCGGTGCCGCGGGACTTTGACCGCCCGTTGAATAAGCGCGGCGAAAAAGCTGCCGTCACGATGGGCACATGGGTGAAGCGCAACGGTCTGGTTTTCGACCATGTCGTTGCCAGCCCCGCTGTGCGCGTGATCGACACGATTGACCAGTTTGTGAAGGGTACTGGCGGACGCATGGACCCGCATTGGGACCGCCGGATATATCTGGCATCGTCAGCCACGTTGATGGACGTGCTGCGCGACCAGGCGGACGAACATAAGAACCTTTTGATGGTCGGACATAATCCGGGAATGGAAGATCTGGTTTTCGATATTTGCCCCGATGACGGCACGTCGCCATTGCGCGATCTGGTTTGGGAAAAATATCCCACCGCCGCCATTGCGCGTATGGAACTGAACATCGACCATTGGGCGGACGTTGAGCGGTCGTGTGGGCATCTGACCCATTTCATCCGACCGCGCGATCTTGATCCCGATCTTGGGCCGCAAGACGAATGACTCTCGTAATTTGGCGTAAAGCAGGCGTGCATGATGCGGATGCGCTAGCGCTTCTTGGATCCGCAACATTCCTTGCGACCTTTGCCTTTGACCATCCCGGCCAACCACTGATCGAACATCTGCGTACCGAACACAGTCCGGAATATTATGCCAATGCCTTGGCGCAGCCCGGTGTGGATATCGTGATGGGTGAAACACCACTCGGCGCGCCTGTTGGCTACGCCATGATAACCCCGCCATCGCACCCGGACCTGCAACAGGATGGGGATATTGAGTTAAAGCGCATTTATTTGCTGGGGCCCTGGCAAGGTGGCGGCAACGGCAGACAATTGCTTGAGCAAGCCTTTGCCATCGCGGCCGAGCGCGGTGCGAAACGCATGCTGTTAGCGGTGTATGAAAACAACGAAAAAGCGGTCGCTTTTTATGAGCGCGCCGGTTTTGCCGCGATTGGAAATACCGTCTTCATGGTCGGGGATGTCCCGTTTCGCGATATGGTCTACGCGCGGCCGCTTATTTGAACTTACGCCGCGGCAAGCGCGGATGCGAGCCTATCGCGAATGGCACGCAGCGCGGAAACATCAAACTGTGGACCAGTCGCAACGGGGGCTGATGCAACAACCGCCGCTGGGGCCGGAACGTCACCTGTTTCCAAAAAGCGTCTGGCGCCTTTGACCGTATATCCCTCGCTATAGAGTAACCGGTGGATAGTGTGCAGCAAGGCCACGTCATCGGGTCGATATAGACGGCGTCCACCGGCGCGGGTCAGTGGTTTCAGCATTGGGAATTGTTCTTCCCAATAACGCAAAATATGCGTCCGAACGCCCAAAACCTGCGCCATTTCGCCAATGGTTCGAAATGCGTCCGCCGATTTTTCAACCATGATGGGTTATTTGACCTTTTGACGCATGCCTTGGCTGGCCCGAAATGTCAGGACCCGACGCGGCGTTATGGGCACTTCCACACCCGTTTTGGGATTACGCCCTACCCGCTGGCCTTTGTCACGCAAAACAAAGGTGCCAAAACCGGATATTTTTACATTTTCGCCGTCAAGCACAGCCGTCGTCATATGATCAAGAATAGACTCAATCATCGTTGCCGCGTCAGCGCGCGACAAACCGATTTGACGATTGAGAATTTCCGCCAGATCGGCGCGCGTTAAAGTTCCTGTGTCTGCCATTTACGGTCTCCGGATGTCCAACCACCCTTAATTGCAACAACATACAGGAGAATTTTCAATTGTAAAACGGCGATCTTTGGAAAACGGTTACATTCGAACGACAGAAGCGCCCCATGTGAAACCACCGCCCATTGCCTCGATCACAACGACATCCCCGGCCTTAATCCGGCCGTCCCGCACGGCAACATCAAGGGCAAGCGGAACAGAGGCTGCCGAGGTATTTGCATGCTGGTCGACCGTCAGAACAACTTTGTCGGCGTCGAGCCCAAGTTTCTTGGCGGTCGCTTCAATAATCCGGGCATTTGCCTGATGTGGCACCACCCAATCAACATCCGCGGCGGTGAGTTCTGCTTCCTCAAGAACTTCATGAAGTACGCTGGTCAGGTTGGTGACCGCGTGGCGAAACACTTCGCGGCCCTTCATGCGCAACTTACCAACGGTACCCGTCGTGGATGGACCGCCGTCGACATATAATAATTCATTATGCTGGCCGTCGGCATGCAGCTTGGTGGCCAAGGCACCCCGGGTTCCAACTTCGCCCGACAGCACGACTGCGCCGGCTCCATCACCAAAAAGCACACAGGTTGTGCGGTCTTCCCAGTCCAAGATGCGGCTGAAGGTTTCTGCGCCGATCACCAATGCGTTACGCGCCGATCCTGCGCGGATCATGCTTTCCGCCACAGAAAATGCGTACAGGAACCCCGAACATACCGCAGCGACATCAAAGGCCACGCCGCCATTGCAGCCGAGCGCGTGCTGGACAATGGTGGCCGATGCCGGGAATGTCTGGTCCGGAGTGGCGGTCGCCAAAATAATCAGATCAATGTCGGACGCGGCCATATTTGCCGCCTCAAGCGCGTTGCGCGACGCCTCTATCGCAAGGCTGGATGTCGTTTCATCGGGTTCAGCGATGTAGCGAAATTTGATACCGGTGCGTTCGGTGATCCATTCGTCCGTCGTGTCGACTTTGGCAGCAAGTTCGGCGTTTGATACGCGGTTGCGCGGAAGCGCGGACCCTGTGCCTTTGATAACGGCGTGAAGGGCCACAACGGTCATTCTGCCTGCACCCGCGCCAGATCTTGGGTGATGCGCGCCGTAATGTCTTCTTCCACCAACCGCGCGGCGACTTCTACTGCGTTCGCCACGCCCTTAACGTTCGCACTTCCGTGACTTTTTACCACGACACCGTTCAGCCCCATGAAGACGGCGCCATTGTGATTATTGGGGTCAAGATGATGGCGCAGCAACTCAGTCGCGGGACGCGACACCAGAAAGCCGAATTTTGACCGCACCGAGCTTGTAAAAGCGCGGCGCAGCAGATCGGTCACGAACCGGGCAGTACCCTCAATGGACTTCAGCGCGATATTTCCCGTGAAGCCATCGCAAACGACAACGTCGCATTCGCCGCGGTTGATTTTGTCCGCCTCGACAAATCCCTGAAAATCCATGTGTAGGCCAGTCGCATTGCGCAGATGCAAGGCCGCATCGCGCAGCTGATCGGTGCCCTTCATTTCTTCTGTGCCAATGTTCAAAAGCCGAACCCGCGGGCGGTCAAAACCGAAAATGATGCGGGAATAGGCCGCACCCATAATGGCGAACTGGACCAGATTTTTCGCTTCGCACTCGGTGTTTGCGCCCAGATCGAGCATTACCACGTCGGTGTCTTCAAGCGTCGGTAAAAGCGCAGAAAGCGCTGGCCGGTCGATCCCGGGCATGGTCCGTAAGGCGAGTTTTGCGGTGGCCATCAACGCGCCGGTATTGCCTGCGCTGACTGCAGCGCTGGCTTCTCCTGTTTTCACGGCGTTTATCGCCAGGCCCATGGAGCTGGTCTTGGCCTTGCGCAGAGCAGCGCTGACCTTGTCATCCGCCGTTACGACATCGTCGGAGTGCAGGATTTCGGAGGCAGCCCGCAGATTGGGGTGTTGATCAAGCGCCGCTTTGATGCGGACTTCATCCCCAACCAAAAGAAAGTTGAAACTTTCATGCCGGTGACGCGCCAACGCCGCACCTGCAATCATAACAGGTACGCCCTCGTCACCGCCCATCGCGTCTATGGCGATACGCGGTTTCGTGGACACCTATTATTCTCCTTTAGGAAGGATCAGGCGACTGCCACCACTTCGCGGCCATTATAATGGCCACAAGCATCGCACAGGTGATGCGGACGCTTCAGTTCGCCGCAATTTGGGCATTCTTGATACGCTGCAACTGTCAGCGAATCATGGCTGCGACGCATGCCGCGCTTCGAAGGGGATGTTTTTCTTTTGGGGACAGCCATCTCGGCACCTGTTCCATTTCAAAATCAATAAGTTCTAGGGCATGCTAGGCGAAAGAGGTGGTCGTGGCAAGCAATCGCCAGAATCAGCCTAAGTCAACCGCACATGTCTGTGTGAGCCGCGCGCTATACTTCTTTTTCTGGGCTTTGCAACCCGTGAGATAGCAGATAAGCTCCGCAAACGAACAGGGAGAGAATATATGTTGAGTTTACCCGTAACCCTTACCATCGCTGCAGGCGCCGCTTTGGTGAACATTTGGCTCATGTTACGCTGTGGGCAGGCACGGACCAAAGAAAGCGTCTCGATTGGCGATGGCGGCAGCGAATTTGTTATCCGGCGGATGCGCGCGCATGCCAATTTCGTCGAGAGCGCGCCATTTGTCTTGGTCTTGATTGCCGCACTTGAGGCAACGGGCGGCACCAACAACTGGCTATGGGGCCTGGGCATCCTTTATATCGTTGGCCGGCTTGCGCATGGCCTGGGCATGGACGGCGGCACATTGGGCAAAGGCCGGATGGTCGGCACGCTGACTTCTATGCTGACGCTGCTTGGGCTCGCTGGATGGGCGCTCGCCCGCGTTTACGCAGTGGTGCTGTAACTCACCGGGCGGCCAGAACGTCATCGGCGACAAATGCATTGTGCTGTCGCTCATAACCGAACTGGCTGGTTGGTCCGTGACCGGGGATGAAGGTAACATCATCCCCCAACGGCCATAGCTTTGTCGTAATCGCATTGATGAGGTCCGCGTGGTTTCCGCGTGGAAAATCGGTGCGGCCGATAGAGCCCTGAAACAAGACGTCACCGACAATTGCAAGACGACTGGGCGCATGATGAAAAATCACGTGCCCCGGCGTATGTCCGGGACAATGAATGACATCGAGCGTCAGGTTACCCACGGTGACCGTGTCGCCATCCACCAGCCAGCGATCTGGTTCGAACGTATGCGCTTCCATACCCCAGCGTGCGCCGTCATAGTCGAGCTTTGCAATCCAGAAGCGGTCTTCTTCATGCGGCCCCTCAATCGGCAGGCCTAATTCTTTTGCGAGCATGCCGGTCTGGCCGCAATGGTCAAGATGGCCGTGCGTCACCAATAGCTTTTCCAGCTCGACCCCCGTCTGCGCCACAGCGGCTTTCAACTTGTCCAGATCACCACCCGGGTCGACCAGTGCCGCCTTGTTCGTTTCTGTACACCAAAACAGCGTACAATTTTGCTGAAGCGGCGTCACCGGAATGATGGCGGCTTTTAGGGGCGGTGCCTTGGGTGCAGCAGATGTTACGTTCGACATGCGGCACTATGTGGCCGACTGAAGCGCGCGAGGCAAGCCTTCAGAGCCGACGCCCTGCCCACACCACGCGGCCGATGACCGTAACAGTTGCGCCGTCAACATCTGGCCAGTCGGGATAATTGGGGTTGTCGGAAAGCACCGACAGTCGCCCCCGCGGCCCTTGCGCCAGACGTTTGACCATCAACATATCGTCCAGCCGGATAACATGGATGCCATCACGCACCGCTTGGGCCGCCGCGCGGTCGTCGACCATGATATCGTCACCATGGTTCAGCGTGGGTGACATCGATTCACCGTCCACGCGGATGAGAGAGAGCTTAGCTGGATCAAGCCCCATCCTGCGCAGCCATTTTTCATCAAAGCCGATCTTGCCAGCCAGCGCCTCGCCATCGTGCATAGCGCCCACACCTGCAGAAGCGCCGACCTCCAGCTTCGGAATGAGGCGAATTCCGGACGTCACCTCAGTGTCTGAGGATTTGCCCAACAAAACCTCATCAACACCAAAAAATCGGGCCAATATGCCGCGCTCGGTTTCGGGCAACTTTTTGGGCGTTCCGCGTTTGATAAACTGCTGGATATAAGCCGGATTTCGACCGACCAGCTTTGACAATCCGGCAAAATCTTCGCCGCTTTCCGAAATGAGTCGCTCCAGAGCAGCTCTTGGTTCTTCCTCCATGGTCATCCCTCCGCTTCGGTTGGATATATCCTAGACTTGTAGGATTTATCCTATCAGATTTGTTCTATATTTGTTCTTACTGATTCGGGCAAGCAAATCCGGGGCGAACATGGAGGAGACATTATGCATATCAAACGCCTGATTGAACGGTTTCTGCGTGATCAGGGCCTACCTCCCACCAAGTTCGGGCGCTTGGCGGCGCGCGATCCGCGACTCGTGCTCGACATCAGATTGGGTCGCGAAATCCGACCCGAAATGGAGGAAAAACTGCGCGCATTCAAATGCAGCTATGGCGAGAAGCCCGACGCACAAGGGAGTGAACGGCAATGACGCGCCAGATAAAGTCCCGCAGCCTTGTTCGTGCGCTTCAATCGTTAATGCCCACAGCAAGCATCACGATATTGCACGAGCGGCCTTGGCATAGCCTTTCATTTAGCGGCGCCCAAATAGGTCTGTCCGTTGCACTGCCCGTAACCGCCGCAGAACAGCGTTCGGCCGTCGCACAGCTATTAGAAGATCATGAATTCTCGTTACCGAGCCAACTGGTAGCAGACATCGCCATAACCGAGACCGCTATATTCGACGGCCAATACCGCCTGATAATCGACGCGCTCTTACTGGAGGATTAGCGCATGCCAAAAGGTTGTTAAGCGGCGCATTCGGCCTTACACATAAAATATGACAGCAAAATCAGCACCGGTAATTCAGCGCATTCAACCAGACGCGGTCATTCCACGGTTCCAATATTATTGGGACGCAACCGTGACGTGGGTTCAGGGCAATGTCTTTGAACTGAGCGTAGCCATTGGCATGGCCATTATCGTTTTCATCGCGCTCAGCTGGTTGAAACGCATTGCGTCCAAAATTGCGCGTGAAAGCGAACATCGCGCGCATGTGAAATCGATCGTCGCGCGTACTTTAGCGCGTACGAGCAAGTTTTTCCGGGTCATGGTGTCGATTGAACTGGTGAACCAGATTGCCAATGCTCCGGCGGCGTTGGCCCATGCCATCGATATCTTATTCACCATCGCGATCGTTGTGCAGGTGGCGATATGGCTGCGCGAAATCATATTGGGCATGATTGAGCGGCGCGCTGGCGAAGGGCTGCACGAACATGAGACGCTGCAAAGCGCGATGGTGTTAATCCGGCTGCTCGTCAGCTTTGCTTTGTTCGCCGTTGCTGCAATCGTCATTCTCGACAATCTCGGCGTTAACGTCACCGGCCTTGTCGCTGGTTTAGGCGTTGGCGGCATTGCCATTGGCCTTGCTGCCCAGGGGATTTTCTCCGACCTGTTCGCCGCCATATCGATTATTTTTGATAAGCCCTTCCGCCGCGGCGATACGGTATCTTATGACAACACCGTCGCCCGGGTCGAAGTCATCGGCATGAAAAGCACAAGGCTGCGCGCGCTGACGGGTGAAGAGAAGATCATCTCCAACAGCAAGTTGCTTGAGAAGGAAATTACGAACAACACGCTGACGCTCTACCGCCGGGTCACCTTCGTCCTGACGCTCGTATACCAAACCCCGCCCGCCCTAGCGAAGCGGATCCCGGAAATTTTGCGCGAAGTTGTCGAAAGCAATGGCGCGCAATTTATCCGCGCTGGGTTCAATAACTTTGCCGCAAGCTCGCTCGATTTCCATCTCGTTTTCGATATCGAAAGCGACGATGTAGAGGTTATGTTTCAGGCACGGCATGACATTGGCATTGCCATCATCGACCGGTTTGCGCGTGAAGGCATTTCCTTTGCTTATCCCACACAAACCACATTCACCGCAGCCCCCGATGGCCATATGGTCATGCCCTATGCGCCGCCTGCTCCCGCGCCCAAAGCCTGATTCGCGGATGATGGGTTGCTGGGGCGCAAGCTTGCCGTAACGGCAAATCGCCGGGGCTTGTATTGGACGTTCGAAACCGCCACGGTGCGGCCAAATAGTTTGCAGGAGAAACACCCATGACCACTATTACCCCAGCGGAATTCGCGACGAAGGTCGGCGAAAAAATCGGCACTTCTGAATGGATTTTGGTTGATCAGGACATGATCAACAAATTTGCAGATGCAACCGGTGACCACCAGTTCATCCATATCAATGAAGAAATGGCCAAGATGACTCCATTCGGTGGCACCATTGCACATGGATTTTTGACCCTGTCGCTCTTTCCCGTACTCAGCGCGAAGTCCGATTGTCCCAAGATCGAAGGCGTCAAAATGGGCGTCAATTATGGTGGCAACAAAACCCGTTTTCTGGCGCCCGTCCGTTCGGGCAAGCGGGTGCGCGGACATTTCAAACTTCTTGAACTCGTTGAAAAGCGTCCTGGCCAATGGCAGCAGACGCTTGAGTTCACCGTCGAGATTGAGGGTGAAGACAAACCAGCACTTCAGGCTGAATGGATCAGCCAGTTTTTCGTATAATTTTTAATTCAAGGAACCATTACCATGCGTGACGCAGTAATCGTATCAACCGCCCGTACCGCCATCGGCAAAGCCTATCGCGGTGGATTTAACGCAACGCTCGGGCCAACGCTCGGCAGCTATTCGTTGAAGGCCGCTGTGGAGCGCGCTGGCATTGAAGGCGGCGAAATTGATGACGTCCTTTGGGGCTCCGCGCTTCAGCAAGGCACACAGGGCGGCAACCTTGCACGTCAGGTTGCATTGCGCGCTGGCCTGCCGATTTCTGTTTCGGGCATGACCATGGATCGCCAATGTTCGTCGGGCCTGATGTCCATCGCAACTGCAGCCAAGCAAATCATCGTCGACAATGTCGACGTGATGGCAGCTGGTGGTCAGGACTCGATCTCATTGGTGCAAACCAAGGAAATGCGCGTTCAGGCTGACCCTGCATTGGTTGCTATGCATAATTCGATTTACATGCCGATGCTTCAAACCGCTGAAGTCGTGGCAAAGCGCTACAACATCAGCCGCGATGCGATGGACGAATACGCCCTGCAATCGCAGCAGCGCACCGCCGCTGGTCAAGCAGCCGGTTATTTCGATGCTGAAATCATTCCTGTGACCACGATGATGAATGTCGTGAACAAGGAAACGGGCGAAGTCAGCCAGAAAGAAGTTACCATTGCCAAGGATGAAGGCAATCGCGCCGATACGCAGCTCGCAGGTTTGCAATCGCTTCAACCCGTGCTCGGTCCAGACATGACCATCACTGCCGGTAACGCCAGCCAGTTGTCCGACGGTTCTTCGGCGTCCATCTTGATGGAAGCCAAGGTTGCGGAGAAAAAGGGCCTCAACCCGCTTGGTCGTTATGTCGGCATGGCCGTTGCAGGCACAGAGCCAGACGAAATGGGCATTGGCCCCGTGTTCGCAATTCCAAAATTGCTGCAGCGTTTTGGCCTAAAGATGGACGACATCGGCATCTGGGAATTGAACGAAGCATTTGCTGTTCAAGTTCTGTACTGCCGCGACAAGCTTGGCATTCCAAACGAGTTGCTGAACGTCAATGGCGGTTCGATCTCGATCGGACACCCATATGGTATGACGGGCGCACGTTGCGTCGGCCATACATTGATCGAAGGCAAACGTCGCGGTGCGAAATATGGCGTCGTCACGATGTGCGTTGGCGGCGGCATGGGCGCAGCCGGCCTTTTTGAAATCTTCTAAAAACGAAACGGAGCAGCCGCATGTCAGCTATTGGTGTCATCGCAACTTTAACCGTCGCCGACGGCAAAAACGAAGCCTTTGAGGCTGTGTTTGCAGAGCTTGCGGCTGCCGTTCGGGCCAATGAACCGGGGAACGTATTTTATACGTTGACCCGGTCACGGTCCAACCCACAGGTTTACAAAGTGCTCGAGCAATATGTCGATCAGGATGCGCTCACCGCACATGGCGCCAGCGACTATTTCAAGGCCGCTGGCCCCAAGCTGGCGCCCTGCCTCGCGGGTGCGCCCGATATCGAGTATCTTGATGCGCTATAAAGCTTAAAACCTCTATTGGGCCGTGAACGCATAAATCTCACCTTCACGGTTTGAGGCCATTTTGTTCAGTGCAAGGAATTCTCCGTAATTCCTGTCACCTTCATTCCTGCATGTGCATACCCTCTGCGCCTCTGCGTGCAAAACAGACCCGCGCAGAGGACGCAGAGGTACACATTCCCAACCCCCGTCACCCTGAACTGGTTTCAGGGTCCATTTATCCTTTATAGCTCTGAGCGTGCTGCACGATGGACCCTGAACGTGTTTCAGGGTGACGAAGTGGAAGGATGACGGCCCGCAACGTCCGCCGCAACATGGCAGCTTTCATCGGCAAATATGGGCAGCACCGCGCGCGATGATAAACTGCCCATCGACGGGCCAGCGTTCAACGGTGGCAGTGATGTGCAATGTCATAAACGCAACATGGCACCAATGGCCCTAGCCATTGTGGCTGACAATCCAGTCTTCGACGACCGGTGCAATTTTTTCGCGCCATTTGCTGCCGTTGAAGATGCCATAATGGCCAACTTCAGGCGCCATATGATATTTCTTGAGCGCGTCAGGCAAAGCCGTCGCAATGTTGAGCGCCGCCTTGGTTTGCCCAAGGCCGCTGATGTCGTCCCGCTCACCTTCAATCGCCAGCAGGCCGATGTCCGTAATCGCGCCGGGATCAACGAGCTTACCGCGATAGTTGAATTCGCCCTTGGGCAACAAATGACGCTGAAAAACAGTATCGACGGTCTGCAGATAAAATTCCGCCGTCATGTCGCAGACGGAGCGATATTCGTCGTAAAATTCTTTGTGCCGATCCGCGCTTTCGCCGTCGCCTTTGACGAGGTCGGAGAACATCGACCAATGGCTGACCATATGGTTACCCAAATTCATCGACATAAAGCCCGAGAGCTGCAGAAAACCGGGATATACCCGACGGCCCGAACCTTTATAATAAGGCGGGACGGTCGCAATGACATTTTGTACGAACCATTCATGCGGGCGGCGTGTGGCGTGGTCGTTTACCGCCGTCGGCGCTTCGCGGGTGTCGATTGGGCCGCCCATCATCGTCAAGGTGCGTGGCCGCAACGGATGGTCCTTGGCGCTAATCACCGCAGCTGCGGCATAGGCCGGGACCGAAGGCTGACATACCGCCAACATATGCGCGCCGCGTCCGCCGGCATCGGGGCCGATGAATTCAAGCCATTCGATGAGATAATCGATGTAGGTTTCAAGATCAAAGCCGCCGCCGATCAACGGCACATCGCGCGCATCTTTCCAATCGGTGATATACACATCATGCGTTGGGATCATGCGTTCGACCGTTCCGCGCAACAGTGTCGCGAAATGACCCGACATCGGGGCGCAAATGAGCAACCGCGGTTTCGCGCTGCTGCCTTCATAAACGAACCGCTTCAGCTGTCCAAAGGGCTTGCGCGCCAGATTCTCTTCTTGAACCGGCATCGTCTTTCCATCGACAGTAACGCTGTCCAATCCGAATGCAGGCTTTCCGCGTGGCAGAACTGAATGCGCAAACACGTCCAATGCCGACGCCGCGATGGGGGCAAGACCGCCGACACTAAATGGCCCGGTGAAATTCTTGAGCACATCTGCCTGCGCCTGTGCAATTTTTCCTGCACCTGCTAACCAGCTCCGTTGCATATCATAACCGGTATAAAGCATTTGCAATCCTTAGATTTCGGTCTTTCTGCCCCGAAAAATAGGGCATTCTTGTCGAATCCATAAGCGTTTATTGTGCATTGCACCATAGAAAAAGGCATCAGCATCATCTGTCGCGCATTGTTACCGCTTCGGCGCACTGCTAGGCGGGCGAAATGACGAACGAAATTTCCGACATCCCAACAACGCCTACAGCCGACGCCATTGAAGCGCCTGTCGTAAAACAAAAGCTTAATGTCGGCAGCTTGCGGATGATCGGGCACTTTACGATCAAATACCCACGACAGATTGCATATGCGCTTCTCGCACTCATTGGGGCAGCGTCATCGACCCTGGCTATCCCTTATGGCCTGCGGCTGATTATTGATGAGGGCTTTGCGAAAAATGGCGGCGACCCCGCGCCATATTTTTATCTGCTGCTGGGCATTGTCGTCATCATCGGTGTTTCGACAGCATTTCGTTTTTACTTTGTCAGCTGGTTGGGTGAACGCGTCGTCGGCGACATCCGCGTTGCCGTTCAAAGCAACTTGCTGCGGCTTGCGCCACGCTTTTTTGAAGAGAATAGGCCCGGCGAAATCGCGAGCCGGATGACCGCTGATACGGCGATTATCGAACAGATTGTTGGCACCACGGTGTCGGTTGCGTTGCGGAATATCTTTATCGGTATCGGCGGCGTGACATTGCTTTTTGGCTTGGCGCCAAGTCTGGCCATTTGGCTTTTGGCGGGCATTCCGGTTGTTGTACTGCCAATCGTTTTTCTCGGTCGGCGGTTGGAAAAGGCATCGCGCACCAGTCAGGATAATGTCGCCAGCGTCGGCACCATCATTTCCGAAGCCCTTGGCGCAATCAAAATCGTTCAGGCATTTGGTCAAGAAACGCGTGAGGGCGTCAGATTTGCAGATGCGGTCGAGGGCACATTTGCAGCCGCGAAAAAGCGTATAAGGATACGCGCGTTCCTGACAGCGTTGGTCATGGCGCTCATTTTCGGCGGCATCACGCTGCTGGTGTGGGAAGGCACGGACCAAGTCAAAGAAGGCGTTATAACCTCCGGCACATTGTTCGCCGTAGTGCTCTATGGCGCACTTGTCGCCGGATCCTTCGGCGCATTGACCGAAGTATATGGGGACCTTGTGCGCGCATCGGGCGCGGCTTCGCGGTTGGCAGAGTTGCTGCATGAAGTACCCGAAATTGCGCCTCCCGCCAGCCCTGTTGTTATGCCACCAGCGCGCGGTCAGCTTGAGTTTCAGCATGTCCGGTTCCGCTATCCCACCCGACCCGGAGTTGCTGCGCTTGACGATTTCAGCCTGAAGATTTCCCCCGGAGAGACAGTCGCTGTCGTCGGGCCATCAGGCGCAGGCAAGTCGACCTTGTTCCAGCTTGCTGAACGTTTTTACGACCCTGAGGCTGGCACTGTCCGCATTGATGGCGTGGCGCTGACCAGTGCAGATCCAGCCGAGTTCCGCCAGCGCATCGCCCTGGTTCCTCAAGACACCGTTTTATTCGCGGCCTCTGCGCGGGACAATTTGCGCTATGGTCATTGGCTGGCGGACGATGCCGCCATTTGGGCGGCAGCAGAGCAAGCGAATGCCGCGGAGTTCCTGCGTGCCTTGCCAGAGGGTCTGGACACGTTTTTGGGCGAGAGCGGTGCGCGGCTATCTGGTGGTCAGCGACAGCGCCTTGCGATTGCCCGCGCGCTGCTGCGCGATGCCCCAATACTGTTGCTCGACGAAGCTACCAGTGCGCTGGATGCCGAAAGCGAACGCCTTGTTCAGGACGCGCTTGAACGCCTCATGATTGGCCGCACGACCATCGTCATTGCCCACCGTTTGGCGACCGTGCGCTCGGCCGACCGCATCATTGTCATGGATCAGGGCAAGATTGTTGAAGAAGGCGACCACGCGACCCTTAGTGCGGCGGGCGGCCTATATTCACGTTTGGCCAGCCTGCAGTTTGACGCTTAAAAAGACGCGCGCAAACGGTCGCGCATTGCATGTGGTTCCGACGCCTGCGGAACAGGGGCGCGCATTTTTTCGCTGAGCCGCTGAAGCCGGTCATATAATTCTTCGCTCGCACCGATCAGCGCTTGCGTCTCTGGAGGAAATTGCAACACCAGCTGCCCATCGCTGGCGGGCGCATAGCCCAGATTGTTGGTTTCGTTTCGCGCTTCGCTCTCGGTTATTTCGCCAGCGCGCAATGCCTTTTGGTTCAACAACCACGCAATGCTGTGCATCAGACGCGTGGTGACCTTGAGGGACTCGCAGGAGAAAGCGACCGAAATCTCTGGAGACAAATGCCCTGCATCAAAACTGCGGTCAAAACAGGCGCGCGCTTCATCGGCGAGCAGCATCGCTTCTGTGTATAGAGAATCCACTAATAATGGGGTCAGTTCAAGTTGTGCGTTGCGCATGCGCTTTTATGGCACGGCGTTCGACCAGATGTTAGTGGAAACGATAATATGGCGGCAACATATTGTCAGTGTACCGGTATGGAACGATCATAGCGCAATTGTAAACGCTTGGGACGGTAACGGGTCAGGCGATAATGTCTGGCACGAGCTGGTCTTCAAGACGCATGATTCGGTCTTTCAATATCAGCTTCTTCTTTTTCAGACGTGCAATCTGAAGCTGATCAACGACCGACTGCATGGTTAGCGCCGTAATGGCATCATCCAAATCGCGATGTTCAATCTTCAGTTGTTCCAGCTGCTGCTGGTAGCCGTCGTCGTTCATTCCCCCTTCTAACCAGGGTCGCGCAAACAAGTCATCGTTAAAAGCGGGCATGATTGCGGGGGCATGATTTTGGCGTCCGCCAAACGGAAAATTATCGGCAAGACTCGCGCGATGTTTCGTGATTTACTTCGGCTGTTGGACCACCGAGTCTCACACTGAAGGAGAATGATGTGAATATTAATCATCTGTCCGCACTTCGCAGCAAACATGCTGATCTTGAACAAAAGTTGCAGCGCGAAGAACATAGACCTTTTCCTGACACCGGCATCATTCTGAGCCTTAAGAAGCAGAAACTGCAACTTAAGGACGTACTTATGCAGGAATCGGCCGCAACTGGCTGACTACGAATAATTTCAAGCGGGGTATCGCTTGCCTTTTGTGTCTCTGCTAGATGGGGCATATGGAAAGCGCCACCCGTTCCGCCCGCAACATATTGACCGGTCTTCACGAAGTGATGGCCTCGCGAAACCATGCGCAAGGCAAATTGAACCATGTGGTCAACATCATTGGTGAAGCGCTGTCGAGCGAAGTGTGCTCAATCTACCTGTTGCGCGATGGTGCGCTTGAATTATTTGCGACGCGCGGATTGAACGAAGCGGCGGTCCACGTCACCCGGCTCGGCCTGGGCGAAGGCCTTGTCGGCACGATTGCGGAAAATGTCGAAACATTGAACTTGGATGAGGCCGCAGCCCACCCTAATTTCCGCTATGTGCCCGAAACAGGCGAAGAACGCTTTCACAGCTTTGCAGGCGTGCCGATTGTGCGTTCCGAACGCGCAGTTGGCGTATTGGCCGTGCAACATGTCGAACCACGGAAATATGAAGAGGTCGAAATTGAGGCGCTTCAAACCGTCGCAATGGTGCTGTCAGAACTGATCGCCAATGCAGACCTTGTCGACGAGCCAAGCGCGCGGGGCGGGAATGACACCGGCACGATTAGCCTCACGGGCCTGCCGCTCGTAAAAGGCGCTGCTGCCGGCGTTGCCATTTTTCATCAGCCCAATGTCCGTATTGAACATACCGTCGCTGAGGATATCGAAGCCGAGCGTCACCGCGTTTATTCCGCCTTTGATAAAATGCGCGAACAAATCGACCGCATGGCCAGCCAAATTGATTTCGGCACGGGCGGCGAGCATGAAGAGGTCATCGCGACCTACAAGATGTTCGCATATGACGAAGGCTGGAGCCGCCGCATTAACGAGGCAATCGACAGCGGCCTGACGGCGGAAGCCGCCATTGAACGCGTCCAGCAACGCACCCGCATGCGTATGCGTCAGATTGACGATGCGCTGCTTGCGGACCGCATGCATGATCTGGAGGATCTATCCAACCGGTTGCTGCGCATTGTGTCGGGTCAGATGAGTACCGCGGCGCAACTCGGTCTGAAAAAAGACTCGATCCTGATTGCGCGCAATTTGGGCCCGGCCGAGCTGCTGGAATATGACAAACGGCGTCTGCGCGGCGTGGTGCTTGAAGAAGGATCGCTGACCGCGCACGTCGTGATTGTCGCGCGCGCGATGGGTATCCCCGTGCTGGGCCGCGTACAAGGCATCCGCCACAAGGTGCGCGATGGCGACATGCTACTTCTGAACGCCGACGAAAAAAGCGTCATCGTCAGGCCATCGTCAGCTGCCGAAGAGCTTTTCCAACATGATCTGGTCGACCGGCAAAAGAAAAAAGCCCGCTATGCAGCGATGCGTGACGCGGCATCGGTCACCAATGATGGCGTGCCGGTGACGTTAATGATCAACGCCGGATTGCGCGACGATATGTCGGCTTTGGCCACCACCGGTGCAGAAGGTGTGGGCCTGTTCCGCACAGAATTCCAGTTTCTGATATCGGCCACGCTGCCGCAACGTGAGCGTCAGCAACGTTTTTATCGCGACGTGCTTGACGCGGCAGGCGACAAGCCGGTCATTTTTCGTACGCTCGATATCGGCGGCGACAAAACCCTACCCTATTTGAAAGACGAAACGAGCGAGGAAGAAAATCCTGCTCTCGGCTGGCGCGCGCTGCGCCTGTCTTTGGACCATGCAGGGCTGATGAAGGCGCAGGCCCGCGCGCTCATTGAAGCATCCGCTGGCCGCACATTGAACGTCATGTTTCCGATGGTGTCAGAGCCGTGGGAATTTGACGCGGCCCGAGAAATATTTGAAGGCCAGATGCAATTTTTGGGTCGGCAAAAGAAACGGCTGCCGACAAAAATCCGTTATGGTGCAATGCTCGAGGTGCCGGCGCTGGCCGAAACACTTGATATGTTGCTGCCTAAAATCGATTTTCTGTCGATTGGTACGAATGACCTCACCCAGTTCCTGTTTGCAGCAGACCGTGCTGACCCGCGCTTGGCCGAGCGATATGATTGGCTGAGCCCCGCCATTTTGCGTTTCATCCGGCGCGTGGTTCAGACAACGGACGGCTATCCCGTCGACGTCGCGGTATGCGGCGAAATGGGTGGGCGGACACTTGAAGCGCTCGCGTTGATTGGCCTGGGCATCCATCGCCTGTCGATCACGCCAGCGGCCGTCGGTCCCATAAAAGCGATGGTGCGCACCACCAACCATGCCGACATCCGCAAGAAGATGGATGAGCTGCTGAAAAATCCCACCGGGAATTTGCGTGAGGAGCTGGCCATATGGGCGGCAAGCCAAGGCATTGAAACCGGCTAATTTGCAGGATTTCCGAAAGGTGCAAAGTTGTAATCGCCGTTGACTTTATCAACAAGATGACCATTGTCCGCATAACTGCACAAAGAGGTGGAAAAAACGGGGTGTGGAGATTGCAGTGGACTTATTAGCGACTGTTGACGAAGATCACGGATCCGTAGGTAGCCAGCTAAAAGCAGGCCGCGAACGGCTAGGCCTTAGTCTATCCGATATCGCCGCAAAAACGCGTGTGCCGACTCGCCACCTCGAATCTATCGAGCAATCAGATTTTGATGCCCTCCCGGGCCAAACATACACGCTCGGTTTCGCGCGATCTTATGCCAATGCCGTCGACATGGATGCTGCGGCAATTAGTGAGGCGATGCGCTGGGAATTGGCGCGCAGTGGCCATGAAGGCTATCAGGCACCAGCTCAAAACTACGAACCAGCCGACCCCGCGCGCGTGCCTTCGAAAACACTCGCATGGACATCAGCTGCAATCGCGGCAGTGGCGCTGGCGGCATATTTGATTTTCAGAAGCCTGACACTCACAGATGCTGCGCCAGCCGACAAACCGGTCACGTCACCGATCTCAGTAAAGCCAGCCGCCACAGCGCCGATCGCGCCTCTGCCGGCAAATAGTGCTGACCCTGCTCAGCAAAGTACCGACAACGCGGAACAAATCTAAATAAAATCAGGTTTTCTTTGCACTGAAATGGTGTGATGGGTATTTGTCGCGTTGGTCCAATCAGCGATACGTCCAAACTTGTCAGTTTAAGGGGAATGAGCAATGAATTTTCGGCTTGCTTTGTTGAGCGGCGCAGCATTTGCACTCAGCGCATCCGCAGTTGCGCAAGATGCAAATATTGACGGACGCGTGGGCAAGCTTGAAAGGGAAATGCGCGCTGTCCAGCGTCAGGTCTTTCCCGCAGGTGCCGGCAAATTTATCGCGCCTGATATCCAGTCACCGACCACTGCGAAGCCCGAGACCCCCTCCACCACCTCAGCGACCTCTGACCTGTTGGTGCGTGTCGATGCGTTGGAAGCACAGCTGGCCACTTTAACGGGTCAGGTCGAGCAGCAGGGCAACAATATGCGTGGCCTCGAAGCGCGCCTGAAAATCTTGGAAGCGCAGTTGGCGACCGCGCAGCTAGCGAGTGCACCACAGGAAACCGCAGTGCCGGCAACCGCACAGGTCACAACCGCTCCAAGCGTCTTACCTGCCGCAGCACCTGTGCCCGCAGCAGTGACCGTCAAGCCAAGACCCGTTGTAGCAGCAGCCAAGCCGGTGGCTTCGGCAGCCAAACCGAGCGCAGCCCGCGTTGCCGCAGTTGCGGCCATTGAACGGCCAGCAACTGGCGACGCTTTTGAAGATGGCTACACGTATGGCTTCAGATTGTGGGAAGCGAAATTCTACCCAGAAGCGCAAGCCACGCTGGAAGAAACGCTTAAAACATATCCAAAGCACAGACGTGCAAGCTTCCTGCGCAACTTGCTCGGACGGGCGTGGCTCGACGACAAAAAGCCTGCAACCGCCGTCAAAATTTTCTACGATAACTACAAAGCCGACCCGCGTGGCGAACGTGCGCCCGACAGTCTGTTTTTCTTAGGGTCAGCTTTAACCGACCTCGGCAAAACGGCTGAGGCATGCGAAGCATATGGTGAGCTTACAAGAGCCTATCCCGACGTTGCCAGCGGTCGCTTGGCGGATCGGGTCACTGCCGGTAAAACGCGCGCGAAGTGCAAGTAACCTTCGACGCTGCGCTTCTCGACCGTTTTAACGGCGCGGTAAATGCGCTGCATGTCCCGGCGGGTGCGCGCATATTGTGTGCGGTATCCGGCGGGCCCGACAGCCTGGCACTGCTGATATTGTTGCACAAAACCATGCCCGATCGCGTTGTCGCGGCGACCGTCGATCATGGGTTAAGGCCAGAATCTGCCGACGAAGCATTATATGTGCAGCGCATGTGCAAAGACATGCATGTGCCGCATGTTATTTTATCGCCTACCGAAAAAATCAGCGGAAATATTCAATCATCCGCCCGACATGCAAGATACACTTTGTTGGCGCAGGCGGCAGAGCAGCATGATTGTGCGTACATCGCCACCGCCCACCATGCCGATGATCAGCTTGAAACCGTTTTGATGCGCCTTGCGCGCGGCAGCGGCGTTGACGGGCTATCGGCCATCCGGTCGACAAATGGGCATATACTGCGCCCCTTATTGGGGTTCACGAAAGACGAATTGATTTCCATTTGCGCGGCCGCTGGGCTTAATCCAGTGGCGGACCCCAGCAACGCAAATACCGACTTTGAACGGGTCGCGATGCGCAATTGGCTGGCGAACACACAGCATCCCATTCGCGCCGTCCGTGCCGGACGTACCGCCAGCGCACTGGCAGATGCCTCAGAAGCGCTGAATTGGATGACTGAAACACTCACGCAAGAAAGGGTGCAGCGCGATACGGCCACCATCATGTGCGATGCGCGCGATGTCCCGCGCGAGATACAGCGCCGCCTGTTGATCCATTGCCTGCAAATGCTGTGCCCCGCGCGGCGATGCCATTGACCGCCTGCTTTCCGAACTTTCGGACGGGCGCACAGCCACCATGGGTGCTGTCAAATGCGAAGGCGGCGCCAATTGGCGGTTTACCATGGCACCGCCGCGGCGAAACTAAGTTTACGCCGACCCGAATTTTGCCAATCCCTATATTGTCATTCACATAATCGCGCCTACATTGCACCAGTATCTCCGCGTATTTGGCGCGGGGCTGAAATCAAGGCAGTGATGATGAACGACGAGCAGGAACCAAAGAGCAACCCGATGCTGCGGAATATGGCCATCTGGTCAGCCATCATTGTGGCGCTTCTGGTCGTCGCCTCCATTTTCAACGGCTCATCTACACCGGCCAACGGTATCACCTATTCGTCCTTCCGCGACAAGGTTGAGGCCGGCGAAGTCAAATCTGTGGCCGTCGCGCCGGATCGTATCAGCGGCAAAATGCAGAATGACGAAACGTTCGTCACGGTTCCGCTGCCCAACGACTCCAGCCTCCCGTCCTTGCTGATTGAAAAAGGCGTGGTGGTTGAAGCGAAGGCCGAAGAGCAACCCAGCCTGCTGTTAATCCTCGTATATCAGGCACTTCCCTTCCTGCTGATCGGCAAAGCTGCTGACCGAAAAGCATGGTAAGGTCACGTTTGAAGATGTTGCCGGCATTGACGAAGCGCGTGAAGAGCTTCAGGAAATCGTCGAATTTTTGAAGGACCCGCAGAAGTTCAGCCGTCTGGGTGGCAAGATTCCCAAGGGCGCATTGCTCGTGGGTTCGCCGGGCACCGGTAAGACTTTGCTGGCACGCGCTATTGCGGGTGAGGCAGGCGTTCCATTCTTTTCCATTTCGGGTTCTGACTTCGTTGAAATGTTCGTTGGCGTCGGCGCGAGCCGTGTGCGCGACATGTTTGAACAGGCAAAGAAAAACGCGCCGTGCATCGTCTTCATCGACGAAATCGATGCCGTAGGCCGCAGCCGTGGCGCTGGCCTTGGCAACCAAAATGACGAGCGCGAACAGACGCTCAACCAGCTTCTGGTCGAAATGGATGGTTTTGAAGCGAATGAAGGCATCATCATCGTTGCCGCAACAAACCGCCCCGACGTGCTTGACCCTGCCCTGCTGCGTCCCGGTCGTTTCGACAGACAAGTCGTGGTGCCGCGTCCTGATATTGATGGCCGCGTAAAGATCCTCGACGTCCATATGAAGAAAGTGCCCTTGGCACCTGATGTCGATGGCCGTGTCATTGCACGCGGTACGCCCGGTTTCTCCGGCGCGGACCTTGCAAACCTCGTCAACGAAGCTGCCCTGTTGGCGGCACGCCGTGGCAAGCGCTTGGTGGCCATGCGCGAATTTGAGGACGCGAAAGACAAGGTGATGATGGGCACCGAGCGCAAGTCCATGGTCATGACCGAAGACGAAAAGAAAATGACCGCTTATCACGAAGCCGGACATGCGATTGTGTCGATCCATGAAGCGGCTTCGGATCCAATCCATAAAGCGACCATCATTCCGCGCGGTCGCGCGCTGGGTATGGTCATGCGCCTGCCCGAACGTGATAATTACAGCTATCATCGCGACAAAATGCACGCCAACCTGTCAGTATCAATGGGTGGCCGTGTGGCGGAAGAACTGATCTTCGGCTACGACAAAGTCAGCTCCGGCGCCTCAAGCGATATTCAATATGCGACGAGCCTTGCGCGGGACATGGTGACCCAATGGGGCATGTCCGACGAAATGGGCCCGCTGCAATATGAAGAGCGGCAGGAAGGTTATCTTGGCTATGGCATGTCGCAGCGTTCGACTATGTCGGACGAGACAGCACGCAAGATCGATGCTGAAATTCGCAAGCTGGTTGAAGGTGGCCATAAGCGCGCGACCGACCTTTTGAAAAAGCACGACAAGCAGCTCCATCTTTTGGCAAACGCATTGCTGGAATTCGAAACGCTGTCCGGTGATGAGATCAAGCAACTGCTTGAAACCGGCAAGTTCGAACGCGACGATGGCAAAATTGCGCAACCATCGTCCATCCCGACAGTGGGCACGGCTATTCCAAAGGCAGGTCGTCGCAAATCATCACCAGTTGGTGACGTAACGCCACAAGGCGTCTGATTTTCATCTTTGCAAGATAACCTCAACGCTCTAGTCCGGTTGACGAGAGAGTTGAGGTCGCAAATATGAAATTCGCTGTGCTTATTGCCAGCGGTGCGCTGCTGTGTGCCGTTCCCGCCCAAGCCATGGATGCGGAAACATTTTATGTGAAGGCGCTCGCCCTCAAGAAAAAGGGCATGGGCGCGGTATTCTCAAAAGAGATAAAGCCGATGGCACGGCTGTTTCAAGCCGCCGCGGCTTCTGTCAAAGCAGAAAATGAACAAGCGCATGCTGTGGGCAAGCCGTTGTTTTGCGCGCCCAAAAAATACCGTCTGACCGCTGAGCAATTTCTGGAGGGTTTCGCGAGCATTCCCCAAGAACGCAGGCGCATTCAAACAGTCCGGGATGCCTGGCGCGAGATCGTCATCCGCCGTTTTCCATGTTAGGTCGAACCTACATAACGCCTATTTCATCACGAGGCTTCATCCGTGCGGGAATGCCAAAAGAAAAGGCCCGGACAAGCCGGGCCTCATTCTTCAACATATGTGCGCTATATTACCGGTCGTAATCGCGCTGCATGCCTGCGCCACGTGCGGGAGCAGCGGCCGTGAGGCGAAGTGCTTCTGCCGAAAGGCTGATCGAGCCGACTGCATCGGCTTCTTCATCTTCGTCCACCTGAACCTTCTGAAGCGATTGCACGAGGCCTTCTTTCAGCTGGGCTGGGCGAACGGTTTCTTCAGCGATTTCGCGCAAAGCCACAACGGGGTTTTTATCGCGATCACGATCAACAGTCAGTTCAGCACCACCAGAGATTTCACGCGCGCGTTCGGCGGCGAGTAATACGAGGTCAAACCGGTTGGTGACCTTGTCGATGCAATCTTCAACAGTAACGCGTGCCATCTTGGCTCCTGATTCTTCGGAATTTCGGGAAGTTGCTCGCGCCTAAAGACAACCAGCGAAAATGTCAATGAAAAGGGCAGGCAGCTTGCCGTAGCCTGCGCAAAGCGGTAACTTGGGCTATGGCAACACAATCAGGCACCCCGGGGTTTCCCGGAAAGCAGTTTCAGGTTGCTGGCCATCAGCTCCATCTGGTGCATGCCCCGAACGACAGGCTTGATGCGGTGTTGCGCCTGATCGCGGTGGCGGAAAAATCCATTCAGATGTTTTTCTATATGTTTGCCGACGATTCGGTTGGACGCGACGTGCGGAGTGCGTTGATCGATGCGGCAAACCGCGGTGTGCAGGTGCAGCTGATCATCGACAGCTTTGGTTCTGCCGCGATTAGCGACCGTTTCTTTGACGAACTGACCGATGCGGGCGGGAGATATCATTGCTTCAGCACCCGCAAGGGCTTGGGCTATATCATCCGCAACCACCAAAAAATCCTCATAGCCGATGGCACGCACGCGCTGGTGGGCGGATTCAACATTACCGATCAATATTTCGGGCGCGCAGGCGATGATGATTGGGAAGATTTGGGCATCGTTATAACCGGTCCGGAAGTGCCGCGTCTGGCGCGCTATTTTGACGAAATGGCGGGTGCATCGGTCGACGGAAAGGTGCGTTATCGTAAAATCCGTTCGATTATCCAGCATTGGCAACCGGGCATAGGCGAAATCCAATGGCTGTTGGGCGGACCAACAAATCGGATCTCGCCATGGGCGCTTACGTTCAAACGGTCTCTGCAGGTCGGAAAAAGGTTCGACATTGCGTCGGCCTATTTTTCCCCGTCGCAAACGATATTGCGCCGATTGGCGAAGGTATCAAAGCGGAACAAAGGATCGCGCCTCGTCTTGGCGGGCAAAACCGACAATGGGGCCACCATTCCTGCGGCACGGTTGCTCTACCGTTACCTGCTGCGGCGCCGAACGAAGATTTACGAATTTCAGCCGCGCCGCCTGCACATGAAGCTGATGGTCATTGATGATGCGGTGTATATTGGCTCGGCCAATCTCGACGTCCGCAGCATGTTCATCAATCTTGAGATCATGGTCCGGATCAAGGATGATGCGCTTGCGCTGTATATGCGCACATTGATCGATGGGCTGGTTGCGCAGTCCGAAGAACAAACGCCCGTGTTGTTAAAAACGCGCGACAATATTTGGAGCCGGTTCAAGGGTTGGTTTGCATATTTCCTCGTGAATTCAGTGGACTACACCATCGGTCGGCGGATTAAGTTCAGCCTGCTGCGCAACCGGTAATAACGCTTTCCAGCCCCAGAAAGGGCAACAATTGTTTCGAGCCTATGTCCGTCACGATTGCACTGCGTTTATCCAAACGCATTAAGCAATAATCTGTTCCGCCACGCTTGCATTGTCTGACATATCGGTCCTAATGCCGCAGCTATGGCAAAGCTTCCCCGGGGAACAATTTCAGTGATTTTCGTGGCGCAGCGGACCGATGCTGATGCAGTGGGCTATGCCCGCGCAGCCGCGATGATGGAAACGCTGGCTGTGCAACAAAAGGGGTATATCGCCATGGATTCAGTGCGGGGGTCAGACGGGCTTGGCATAACCGTCAGCTATTGGACTGATGAAGCCAGCGCAAAAGCATGGCGCGATCACCCCGAACACATGGCTGTGCGCGATGCGGGACGCGATCTTTGGTACAGTGATTACAGCCTGCATGTCGCAGAAGTCACGCGCAGCTATGATTGGGAAAGACCATGAGTACAGTTCAGGCCATACCCAACAGCCGCGTCGTCGTGCTGTTCCTCGTCATGCTCGTGGCCGCCGCGGGCAATACGGCGATGCAGTCGGCATTGCCGGCCATCGCAAGCGAACTGGATATGCCCGACGTGTTGGTCAGCCTCGCGTTTAGCTGGTCTGCACTTTTATGGGTCATCACGGCACCCAAATGGGCGCGCTTGTCCGACCGGCGGGGCCGCAAGCAATTGATGAGTGTTGGCATCATTGGCTTCATCTCATCGATGGGCCTTTGCGGATTGGTCTTGTGGCTTGGTCTCGCCGGCCTGATCGGCCCAATCGTTACATTCATACTCTTTGCCATCTTCCGCAGCCTTTATGGCGGTTTTGGTTCTGCAGCCCCGCCCGCAGTTCAGGCTTATGTTGCCGCACGAACCGAACGCGCGGAGCGGACGAAGGCATTGTCGATGCTTGCATCGTCATTCGGCGTGGGCACCGTCATAGGCCCGGCGACAGCGCATTATTTGTTGTTCCCGCCCTTTGGCCTTGCCGGACCGTTGATCATGTTTGCGATATTTGGCGTCGCTGTCCTGATCGCTTTGCATATGCTGTTGCCGAACGACACGCCGCGCTTTGCCGCGCGTGGCTCGGTTGCTGCCTATCCCAATTCTGCGTCCATGAACGCGCTCGATACCGAAGACGTCGATGGCGAAGCACTGGGCTCATTACCCGATGAAGAAGTTCGCTTGCCATGGCGCGATGAAAGAATGGCGTCGTGGCTTATTGCGGGCCTCATTGGCGGGCACGCGCAGGCAATCATCCTTGGCGTCGTCGGTTTCCTCGTCCGCGATCGCCTTGGGCTGCATGATCGCCCTTGGGAAGCGGTACAGGCCAGTGGCTCAGTCATGCTGATAGGCGCGATGGCGACGTTATTGGCGCAATGGGGCTTGATCCCGATCTTGTCGCTCGCCGCGCGCAGTTCCGTGCTTTGTGGTTCGATACTGGCGCTGATTGGCACCATATTAACCGGCGTTAGCCACGATTTTTACGGCATCAGCACAGGCTTTGCGATTGCGTCTTTGGGCTTTGGGCTGTTCCGGCCGGGCTTTACCGCAGGTGCCTCATTGGCTGTCAGGCGGCACGAGCAAGGCGACGTTGCTGGTAAAATCGCATCGATCAATGGCGCAGCCTATATTTTCGCGCCAGCAGTCGGCGTCGCCCTGTTGAACTGGTGGGAGCCAGCAACCTTCATCCTCATCTCTGCCTCATTGGTTTTTCTGATCATTTGGGGCAGGCGGGCGTTGATTGTTCCCGACGAAGCTTAAGGCGCATGCCGCCAGTCGCTCCAAAAATTGCGACGAACGCCCGCAGATTTTACGCAAAAAAAAAGGGCCGACCGGAGCCGACCCTGAAAAAGTCTTTAGGAGAGGATGCCTGTAAGGCTTGTCCCCTATCGCGATATTTCATTTTTTGTGCAAGTGCGAACAGTACAATAGCAGTTGCATATCATGCAACTGCTATCTATAAGATTATTAGGAATCCTGCGGCATTTTTACGATCGCAGAATAAAAATATTTTTGTTGCAGTGCGACAAAACGGGGAGATCATATGCGCAGATTGCCACCATTACGGTCATTGGAAGCCTTTTTGCGCGTTGCCAAATTGGGTTCGGCCAAAGCCGCGGCCAGTGAACTGGCGCTGTCACCTCCCGCCTTAAGCCGCCGCATAAAAGCACTTGAAGATTTTATCGGCAAATCGCTGTTTGACCGCCGCGCTCAAGCCATGGTCATTAACGCCGATGGCGAAACCTTGCTGGCTGCTGTTGAGCCGGCGATGGACGCGATGGCCGAAGCTGTTGAAGAGCTTGCTGGCCGTGGCGGCGAATATCGCCTGCGCCTCGGCTTGCTTCCGCTTTTCGGTTCACAGCGCCTTATCCCGCGCCTCCCCGAATTGCGCAAAGCTTTCCCGAAATTGCATATCGACGTCGATACCTCTGGCCATGCGGAAAATCTGCTGGGCGATATCATCGATGCCGCGATTATCATCGCTGCTGAGGTTGACCCAAAACTCTACAGCGTTCGTCTCGATCGTAACCTTGTCTATGCAATCGCGTCGGAAAAGTGGGCCAAAGAAAATAATGTGCAAAAGCCCGAAGACTTGGCCAAGCATACGGTCATGGTCCATAGCGATATGCCCATGATATTTGATGCCTGGCGTCAGGCCATGGGCGTGCCCCGTTTAAAGCCAGCGGCCATTGATAGCCTGGACAGCGGCCCGCTGATACTTGAAGCAGCCGCCAATGGACTGGGCGTCGCGATTATGCATGGAAGCCATTTTTCGGACGCGCGTGATCCACGCCTGACGCGTCTTTTCGATACAGAGGTTGAAAGCCCCTATAGCTACTGGTTCGTGTGCCGCCCGCGCGCGCTAAAGCAGCGCGCCGTCAAGATTTTCCACGACTGGCTGTTAAAGTCGGGCGTATAAAATTAGGTAGCGCGAACACTTGACCCATCGCCCGCGCGCCGTCATTGCAGTGTGATGACTGACGACGTTGCTGAACTGAATTTCGAACAGGCGCTGCGCGCGCTTGAGGATATCGTCCACAAGCTGGAAAGCGGTGAAGCGCCGCTTGATGAATCCATTGCACTTTATGAACGCGGCAACACGCTGCGGGCGCTGTGCCAGCAACGGCTTGATATGGCGAAGGCCCGGATTGAAGCGATTACGCTTGGCCCTGATGGTGCGCCAACGGGCACCACATCGTTCGACGCGGGATGAATGTGATGTCGGAGCTATCGACATCTTCACTGCTTCAAGATGCGCTGGGTAGTATTGCAGCAGACGTTGACCAAGAATTCGACACGCTGCTGACATTACCCGGCGACGCACGCGACCGTTTATATGCAGCCATGCGGCACGCAACGATTGGCGGCGGCAAGCGTCTTCGTCCGTTGCTGGTGACGGCCACCGCAGCGTTGTTCCATGTCGACCGGAAAACAGCTTTGCGCGTGGGTACGGCGGTTGAGGCCATTCACGTCTATTCGCTAGTGCATGACGATCTACCCTGCATGGATGATGATGATTTGCGCCGTGGCAAGCCCACCGTGCATCGCGCATTTGACGAAGCAACGGCGGTTTTGGCCGGTGACTCGCTGCATGCACTTGCGTTTGAAATCTTGGCCAATCCAGCTACCCATAGCGACCCATTTGTGCGTGGTGAGCTGGTGTCGACGTTGGCGCTGGCCAGTGGCCCTGAAGGCATGGCTGGTGGCCAGATGATGGACATTGAGGCGGAGAACGCAGCGTTCGATTTGCAGACTGTCATGCGGCTGCAGGCGTTGAAAACCGGCGCGCTTATTGCCGCAAGCGTCGAAATGGGCGCCATTTTGGGCCATATCCCACCCGAAGGCCGCACGCATTTGCGCGGCTATGCCCGCGACATTGGCCTCGCCTTTCAAATTGCCGATGACATTTTGGATGTCGAGGGCGACCCCGAATTGGCTGGCAAGGCACTTCAGAAAGATGCCGAGGCAGGCAAGGGCACATTTGTGTCGCTGATGGGCCTTGATCGCGCCAAGCAACAGGCCGAAATGCTGGTCCAGCAAGCCAATGATTATCTATCGAGCTATGGCGCAGAGGCAGATTTGTTGCGCGCTATTGCAAATTATATCACGGAAAGAGATCGCTGATGACCCATCGGATTGGCGTATATCCCGGAACCTTTGACCCCATCACCTTGGGCCATATGGACATCATCCGGCGCGGCGCAAAGCTTGTCGATGAACTCATCATTGGCGTGACCACCAACGCGTCAAAATCGCCGATGTTCGCGGATGAAGAGCGTATCGCGATGGTCGAGCGCGAAGTGGCGACAATCGGCGCAGATCATATCCGCGTCGTCGGGTTCAATTCATTGCTGATGGACTTTGCCGAAGCACAAGGCGCCAGCACGGTCATTCGCGGCATTCGCGGCGTCACCGATTTCGAATATGAATATCAACTCACGGGCATGAACCGCCAGTTGAATGACCGCGTAGAGACGCTGTTCCTGATGGCCGATGTCTCGCTTCAGCCCATCGCCTCTCGGTTGGTGAAGGAAATCGCGATATATGGTGGCGAAATTGGCAAGTTTGTGACGCCCACAATCCGCGACGAAGTTGTCGCGCGCGTTCAATTATTGGGCAGCAAGGCAAGCTAATTACGCGCCCGCGCGTTACTTCGCCTTACGCCGCTTGCGTTCCGTAGGCGCCGGTAGCTCAAGATATTCCTCCGGCACATATATCGCATAAGTTGCCAAGCGGATCTCGTGCACGAATTGAAACAGGCAAGCCGACAACAGCGCCAGTGCCAGCATGAATACCGCTACGGCGATCCATGCTGCAGAAATATTCGTGAGCCCCATCACAAACAGCACCACGATCATGATACACACCGAAATCGCGGACAAAACCGCGCACAATATCGATCTTCCCACCACACGCATCCGCTTTTCAATGATGCGCAGTTCGGTGACGACCCGTTCATGCGCCGTCCCGTCGGTCTGGGCATATTGCCGCTGCAGGTCGCGTGACCGGTCAACAATCCGCGACAGTCGGCCCGTCAGGACATTGAGCAGGCTGCCCACCGCAACGAGCAAAAATGCCGGTGTCAGTGCCGTTTGCAGAACGGAAATGACCGCCGCCAGATCCGGGCCAAATTTACCGTCCATTTTGCAATTCTGCCGCCAATGTCCGCAAATCGGTTTTCAGCAACTTGCCGATATGGCTGCGCGGCATTTCGTCGATGAGATAGAGTACCGAAATGCGCTGGGTCTTACCAAGCTGCCCATTCACGCGTTCCAAGATAGCGTCAAGCGTGCTGCTGGCGTCGGGATGCAACCGCACAAAGCCAACCGGCGTTTCGCCCCATGCATCGGACGGCATGCCGACCACGGCCGCCTCAGCAACCTCCGCTTGCGCCTCCAGCAGCTCTTCGAGATCTTTGGGGTAAATGTTGAACCCGCCGGAGATGATCATATCCTTCGCGCGCCCGACGATGGAGACAAAGCCGTCTTCATCGACAATCCCGATATCGCCGGTTTTGAGCCAGATATTGCCATCCTCATCGCGCCATTCCATCTCGCGCGTCTTTTCCGGCTGGTTCTTATAGCCGGACATCATGGTAGGTGACCGGCCCGTTAATACGCCTTTTGATCCAGCAGGCAGGCGATTGTCGTCGTCATCAAGGACGATCAGTTCATGGCCCGTCACGGGCTGACCCACGGTGTGCAGCTTGTCGGGGAAATTATGCGCCTGCAACATGCAGACCACCCCGCCCTCGGTCATCCCATAAATTTCGACCAGCCCGCCGGGCCAGCGTTTGACGACATCGGCCTTTAACTCCGCCGGGAATGGCGCGCTGGTGCAAAATTTGATGACGAAATGCGAAAGATCATAATTCGCAAAACCATCATGCGCCATGAGGCGTTGATATTGGACGGGCACCAGCATTGTATGCGTTGTCCGGTCGGCCTGCGCATGACCAAGATAGCCAGTGACATCAAATTTATCCATGATCCGCGCAAATCCGCCATGGCACATGGTCGGCAGGAACACGGCGAGCGTCGTGTTGGAATATAAAGGCGTGGAGACCAAGGAACGGGTGTCACGGCTGTAAATCGATTTGAAACCACCCGCCATCTGGTGCCAGCGCATGGCGTGCGCGTGGATGATGCCCTTTGGCGTGCCTGTCGTTCCGCTCGAATAAATGATGTTGAAAGGGTCAGTCGGCGCCGGTGCAGCTGATGCAAATGTAGCACCCTCTTCGGCCATCCAAGCGTCAAGGCTTGGGTGCTGCGCGTCGCCATTATCCAATATGACAATGCGCACATCGCCCAAGTCTATACCGCCAAGTTCAGCCAGCTTTGCCACATCAACGAAGAGATGCATCGCCCCTGAGTCCCGTAACATTGCAGACAATTGCGCCGGGGTAGCCGATGTCGTCAGCGGGGCAGCGCAGCCGCCTGCACGCACTGCGGCCAAATAAACCAGCGCGTAATTGATGTTGCTCATGCCCAAAATGGCGACCGCCTGACCATGCTGAAGACCATCACGCTGAAGCTGGGCGGCAATGCGTGACGTTAGCTGCGCAACTTGGCTCCAGGAAACCGTGGTGAACTTGTCAGCGAGCGCTTGCGCGTCGGGTTTTTCTGCACCCCAAGCGCCGATAAGTGCGCCAAAGTCGCCAAAGCTCTTTTCCAGTTCAGTCTCGATATTCATCACGTTTTGTGCCTATCCCTTAGATGCGCATGTGATGATTTAGCGCGATATCGAAAACTTTCACCGCTTAATTTTTCGCCGCAGGCCGCCACCCAAAAACGCAACAGGCGACAGGCGCAAAAGATTGTGGAAAAATAGCCCCTTATTGCCGCTTTCCCTTGGGCTTTTCGGCCTTGGGGCCTATAGTCCGCAGATGACAGATCAAATCCCGGAAAACTCGGAAATTAACCCGTCTGCGGACAGCGCAGCCAACCCAAATCAGAACGAATATGGTGCCGACAGCATCAAGGTTCTCAAGGGCCTAGACGCGGTTCGCAAGCGGCCGGGAATGTATATCGGCGACACCGATGATGGCAGCGGCCTGCACCACATGGTGTTCGAAGTATCGGACAACGCGATCGACGAAGCGCTCGCTGGACATTGCGATCTGGTGCTGATCGAATTGAACGCCGACGGATCGGTCTCGGTCGAAGATAATGGCCGCGGCATCCCGACGGGCATGCACAAGGAAGAGGGCGTTTCCGCAGCCGAGGTTATCATGACGCAACTGCACGCCGGCGGTAAGTTTGAAAACACCTCGGACGACAATGCGTACAAGGTATCGGGCGGTTTACACGGCGTCGGTGTATCCGTCGTCAACGCATTGTCTGAGTTCCTTGAGCTCACCATCTGGCGCGAAGGCAAAGAGCATTGGATGCGCTTTGAACATGGCGACGCCGTTGCGCCGTTGATCGTTCGTGGCGATGCGCCAGTGGCCGATGGTAAACCCAAAAAGGGGACGCGCGTCACCTTCATGGCGTCGACCGACACGTTCAAAAACGTACTCGAATTTGATTTTGACAAGCTTGAGCATCGCTATCGCGAGCTCGCGTTTCTGAATTCCGGCGTCCGCATTCTGCTGCGCGACAACCGCCATTCGGAGGTCAAAGAACATGACCTGTATTACGAAGGCGGCATTGGCGCGTTCGTTAAATATCTGGACCGCAACAAAACGGCGTTGCTCGCCGATCCGATTGCGATTTCGTCGCACCGTGACGGTATCGGCATTGATGTCGCGCTGGAATGGAACGACAGCTATTACGAAAACGTCTTATGCTTCACCAACAACATTCCGCAGCGCGATGGCGGCACCCACTTGGCGGCATTCCGCTCGGCACTGACGCGCACGCTGAACAACTACGCCGAAAAATCGGGCGTGTTGAAAAAGGAAAAGGTTACGCTGACGGGCGATGACATGCGCGAAGGCCTGACCGCGATTGTGTCGGTAAAATTGCCTGATCCAAAATTCTCGTCGCAGACCAAGGACAAGTTGGTGTCATCCGAAGTGCGCCAGCCGCTGGAAAGCCTGATGGCCGACCGGATGAGCGAGTGGCTTGAAGAAAATCCCGGCCATGCGCGCACCGTGATCCAAAAAGTCATTGATGCCGCCGCCGCCCGCGAAGCCGCACGTAAAGCACGCGAGGCCAGCCGCAAATCGGTGATGAGCGTTGCGTCTCTGCCCGGCAAGCTTGCCGACTGTCAGGAAAAAGACCCTGCAAAGTCCGAACTGTTCCTGGTCGAAGGCGACTCCGCAGGTGGTTCGGCAAAGCAAGGTCGCGACCGCCATTATCAGGCGATTTTGCCGCTGAAGGGTAAAATCCTGAACGTCGAACGCGCGCGTTTTGACCGGATGCTTTCGTCCAAGGAAGTGGGCACGCTCATTCAAGCCATGGGCACAGGCATTGGCCGCGAAGATTTCAACATTGAAAAGCTGCGCTATCACAAGATTGTGATCATGACCGACGCTGACGTCGACGGGTCACATATCCGCACATTGTTGCTGACATTCTTCTATCGCCAGATGCCCGAGATTATCGAAAACGGCCATCTCTTCATCGCGCAGCCGCCTTTGTACAAGGTCGCAAAGGGCCGCAGCGAAATTTACGTTAAGGACGACAAGGCGCTCGACGACCATCTTGCAGAGCTCGGTCTTGGCGGCGTTGTGCTTGAAGGTGCCGGCGGACAACGCGCAGGCGCCGATTTGGGCGCATTGGTCGATCATGCACGCCGGATGCGCAGCCTGATGGCATTTGTGCCCCGCCGTTACGACCCCACAATTGTTGAGGCCATGGCGCTCACCGGCGCGCTTGACCCCGAAGCAACCGACCACGCTGCTGCGGTGGCCAAGGCGGCCGCATGGATGGGTGCGCAGGATGTTGAGGGCAAATGGTCCGGCCGTGTGTCCGAAGATGGCGGGTATCATTTCGAACGCCTATGGCGCGGCGTAACCGATCACCACATTATCGACGCGGCATTCCTAATGTCGGCAGAAGCGCGCAAGCTGCACAAGCTAGCGAGCGAAGAAACCGCCAGTTACGAGACCCCTGCCCGATTGGTGAAGGTCACTACCGCTGCAGCAGCAGATGCCGCCGAAGACATCGAAGCAGATAGCGACGCAGAAGCTGCTGATGCCGTTGGCGACCAAGCCAAGCGCGCGACGACCGCTGTTAGTGTGGGCAATAAAGGCGCGATCACGCGTCCATCGGAATTGCTTGAGGCCATACTCGCCGCCGGGCGAAAGGGCCTGTCAATTTCGCGCTACAAGGGTCTTGGCGAAATGAACGCGGAGCAATTGTGGGAAACGACACTTGATCCCGATCACCGGTCGCTGCTGCGTGTTGAAATTGACCAGGCTGACTTGGCGGATGATATCTTCACCAAGCTGATGGGCGAAGTGGTTGAGCCACGGCGTGATTTCATTGTCGAAAATGCGCTCAACGTCGCCAATCTGGACGTTTGAGCGCAAAGCCTGTGCAAACTATCGCTTCGACAATTGGAAGCGTGCGGCGTTTATTGTAACCCGCACGCCTCGGGGGGAATATCATGCACAAACGTCACTATCTTGCGCTCGCGCTCATCGTCGTGCCGGTTTTGGCGCAGGCGGGCGACAGCCGTGTCGAAATCGGCACCGGATTGGCCAGCTATTATGGCGCCGAACTCAGCGGCAATCGCACGGCCAGTGGCGAGCGTTTTGATCCCAACGCGATGACTGCGGCGCACCGGACGTTATCTTTTGGCACAAGGGTGGCGGTCACCAATCTGGCCAATGGTCAGGAAGTTATCGTGCGGGTGAACGACCGCGGTCCGTGGAGCAAATCACGCATCGTGGATCTATCTTATGCTGCGGCCAAACAGATCGGCATGCACCGCAGCGGGACCGCAAAGGTTAAGCTCGAGCGACTCGATTAACCAAGCGCAGCGCGCTGCCAGTCCGGCAGAACAAGCGCCGTCAAATCTTCCACGCGGCGCAACTCCACCGATATATCGAGTTCCGGATAGACGCACCGCTGCCGGCTCTCGTCGGCTTGTGCCAATGGGACCACCGCCAGCCGTCGGTTCACCTTTTGCCGCCAGTTCATGCGCGCGGTATTCTCCTGCCCGACATAGCATCCCTTGGTGAAGGATACCCCGTTCAGTTCGGCGGCGTTGGCCTCAAGCCACAATGTCTGTTCGCTGCCCAGCTCATGTACGCCCTCGGTGATGCCCAGCCCAAGCCGATGCGCGCGATAGGCGGCGCTCACATCCACATCATCGTCCGCCAGGGCGTCCAGCCAGCGTGTTCCAAGCTCCGCATGGCGCGGGTCTGAACTGCCTTCGCCTTTCCAGAACACGCCGCATGCCGGATCAATGGCAATGGCGATTTTCCGGCGCAACCGGTACATCGACAGGCGCCGGACCAATGCGTCTGCTTGCGTGCCTTCGCAATCGATAAGCACATCGTCACCATCTGCCCACAGGATGAAATCGAACAGCGCCTTTCCCTGCGGGCCCAGCAAACCTGCCCATAAGGGCATTTGTGCCGCGGTGTCCTGCGTCACCAGCCCCTGCAAAAATTGGCGCACGTCCTCACCTGCCTCGGTGGGCGACAGACGGATAACGCAGCGGTCGAATAGACGGGTGTTTGGCATAGGTGACAGATAGGGGGAGAGGCGCTTAAAGGGAAGCCATGACCGACCAGACGATTCTTTCCGTCCGCCGCCCTGATGATTGGCATCTCCATTTTCGTGATGGCGCAGCGATGCGCAGCGTGGTGCCTTTCACCGCGAAACAGTTTGCGCGTGCGATTGTCATGCCCAATTTGTCGCCACCAGTCACGACGGTTGAGGCGGGCGCGGCCTATCGTGACCGGATTTTGGCGGCTGTGCCCGAAGGCGTCACGTTCACGCCGCTTATGACAGCCTATCTTACCGACGTAAGTGACGGGAATGAACTCGCGCGCGGTCACGCCGAAGGTGTGTTTACAGCGGCAAAGCTATACCCCGCGCATGCCACCACCGGCAGCGCGCATGGCGTCACCAGCGTAACCAACATCATGCCCGCGCTGGAGCATATGGCGCGGATCGGCATGCCATTGCTGATCCACGGCGAAGTCACAGACTCGCATGTCGATATCTTTGACCGTGAGGCTGTGTTCATTGAACGGACTCTGTCGAAACTGGTGCGCGATCTGCCTGAACTCAAGATCGTGTTTGAACATATCACCACCGCAGACGCCGTTGCTTTTGTGGATGCCAGCGGCCCCAATGTCGGGGCGACAATTACGCCGCAACATTTGCACATCAACCGCAATGCGATGTTTGCGGGCGGCATCCGTCCGCATGCTTACTGTCTGCCGGTTGCCAAACGTGAGGTGCACCGGCTTGCGCTTCGCAAGGCTGCGACATCGGGCAGCCGTAAATATTTCCTCGGCACCGACAGCGCGCCGCACGACAAATCTGCCAAGGAAAGCGCCTGCGGATGCGCGGGTATCTTCAACGCGCCCTTCGCATTGGAAAGCTACGCCGCCGTCTTTGAAGAAGAAGGCGCGCTGGACAAATTTGAGGCCTTTGCCTCGGAAAATGGCCCGCGTTTCTACGGCCTGCCGTTGAACGAGGAGCGCATAATATTGGAACGCACCGATGTCGTCGTGCCTGAGCTGTTGGCGCTGGAAGGGCTTGATGTCGTGCCGTTTCACGCAGGGGAAACATTGCGCTGGCGGCTGAAGGTTAGGATCAGGACCTAAGCTTTTGATGCCCTGTAGGTTTTAATCGCGTCCGCACAGAAAATCGCGATACTGGCCCAGATCAGGATGAAGCACGCCAGCTTCGTCGTGCTCAATGGCTCACCGTACACGAACACGCCCAGCAGGAAAGCAATGGACGGTGCCGTATATTGCACAAAGCCCAGGCTGGTATAGCTCATCCGGCGGGCGGCGGTCGCGAACATCAGCAGCGGGATGGCAGTGACCGCACCTGCCAATATCAAAAGCCCCGACGTCGTCACATCATCGCCAAATCCGCCGCCGCCAACTTGCGCAAAATAGAGCACCGCGCCCAATGCCAATGGCGCGAGCAATGTCGTCTCGGTCGCCAGGCCGGGAACAGAGCCAACGGGGGTAATCTTGCGGATAAGGCCGTAGAGGCCAAAACTTAAAGCGAGCGATATCGATACCCATAAGGTATCGAGCGCATCACCGATGAGGATAGCAACGCCAATGGCGGCAACGGCAACGGCGACCATCTGAAGCGGCCGCAATCGCTCACCTAAAAACAGACGCCCCAGCAGGACATTCACCAAGGGGTTGAGATAATAGCCAAGGCTGGCTGCCAAAATATGGTCCGTGGAAACGGCCCAAATGTAGATCAGCCAGTTAATGGCGACCAACGTGGCAGAGGCGAGCAAATTGCGCAGATGCGCCTTATGCCGGAAAATGGCGGCATATTCGCCAAGCTGTTTGCGAAAGGCCATAATGACCAAAAGCAGGGGAATGGACCACAAGACGCGCTGCGCAACGACCGCGATTGGGGAGACATGGCTCAGCAGCTTGAAGTAAACCGGGACGAAGCCCCAGATGAGATATGCCGACATGGCATAAGGCAAGCCACTTGGCTGCGCGGTTTCAGATTTGTCGGTCATATGTTGTGCTAAGCCTTCGCGAGGGGATCAAATGATCCCGCCGCCTATCCAGAGGCGCAGCGCGCAAATGGCTATAACGACCAAGCAGAAGTTGCGGCCGCTGTCCTTTTCCGACGCGAAGCCAAAGGCCGCGCCGACGCCAGCGATCAGAATAATGAGCCAGTTCAGCCATCCCAGCAACGGGATGAATCCGATAATAGCCATCAGCAGTGCAATCAGGCCAAACAGAAATGCGAGGATATTTGCCATAAGGCGACTGTGGCGGGTTTTTAGGATTGTGGCAAGCACAGCCAGCCGTCCCAATCGGTCCCGCGAATATCGCGGTACCGAAATGACAAGAGGCTCAGCCTGTTTCCAGACTGAGCCTCATTATACCCACGCATATGTGGACATTCAGCGCCACTGTTCCAATCCGCGATAGTTGATGTCGACCACGCGGCCACGCTCTACAAAGCAGGTGAACCAGCCCTTGTCATAACCGCGCTGGTAAGCGTTGCCGCCAAATCGGTCATTGCCGTAATAGTTATTCTCGTAACGGCCACGTCCGCCGTCTTGAACAACGACATTGCCTGTGACCCGATAGCCAAAACGTGTCCGTTCGATGCTGCGCACTTGCGTGACGTCTGAACGGCTGTAGCCATTGGCCCAGCGTTCAACGCTGGCGACGCACTGGTTTACAGCGGCGCGGCCGCCGCCGCCACGATTGTCGTAATTATAGCCTGCACGGTTATCATCGTAGCGATCGTCATAACCGCGGCGATCGTTGCGGCCATTGTTGCCGCTTGAAAGCACAGCGGCAAGACCACCGAGCACCACCGCTCCGGCAATAATCTCGCCGGCACTTATGCTATCACGGTCGCGGTTGCGGTCATGGCGATCACGCGCTTGGGCGGGAACGGTTACACTCACCAAAGCTGCAGCAGCAGCTCCCGCGCCAAGCAAAGTTTTGGTCATGAAATTCATCTTCGTTCTCCTTGAACCGGTCCAGTCATTCTGTGCCGATGGAGAGCGAATAGGCGATTCGGGTTGACCGGATGCTGAATTGACTTGTCAGCATCCGTTCATCTAAATTGCATTTTTCATGAACAATTATTCGGTGAGGGTCAGCCCCGTCCATTTGCCGAGAAACGCATAAATGTCCGAATATTCGTCAATAACCTTATCGGTCGGCTTGCCTGAACCATGGCCCGCACGGCTTTCGATGCGGATGATCTTGGGCTTGTTGCCGGTTTCTGCAGCTTGCAGGGCGGAGATATATTTGAAGCTATGCCCCGGAACCACACGGTCATCGGTATCCGCGGTCGAGACAATGACCGCTGGATATTCGACCCCCGATTTGATGTTGTGATAGGGTGAGTAAGTCATCTGCATTTTAAAGTCGGCTTCCTTACTGGGGTAGCCATAATCATCGACCCAATAACGGCCAGCGGTGAAACGGTCGAAGCGGACCATATCCATCACGCCCACTGCGGCATGGCCTGCCGCGAACAGGTCAGGGCGCTGGTTCACAACGGCACCAATCAGCAGTCCCCCATTGGACCGCCCTTCGATGGCAATCTTGCCCTTGGCCGAAACGCCGCTGGATATAAGATATTCGGCTGCGGCAGCAAAATCGTCAAAGACATTTTGTTTGTTCATCAAACGACCGGCATCATGCCACGGCTTCCCATATTCACCGCCGCCACGAATATTGGCGAGGGCGAAGACGCCGCCCGATTGCAACCAAGCCATACGTGTTGCTGAATAAGTAGGCGTCTGCGAAATGTTGAACCCGCCATAGGAATAGAGCAATGTCGGCGCGCCCTTGGTCAGATCGAGATTTTTCTTGTGCACGACGAACATCGGTATCTTCGTGCCATCCTTCGACGGGTAAAACACTTGTTCGACCGTGAAGTCTGCCGGGTTGAAGCTTAGCTTTGGCTGCGCGAAGGGCGCCGATGCACCCGTCTTGCTGTCGAAACGATACACGGCGCCCGGCTGATTGAAGCTGGAGAATCCGTAAAATGTCTCTGGATCACCCGGCGTCCCTGAAAAGCCACTGGCCGTCCCGATTGCGCTGAGCTTGATTGCCTGCACAGGCTGGCCTGCGAGGTCGGTCATCAGCGCCATCGATTTGGCATCTTTGATATATGACAGGATCAGCCGGTCGCCGACGATCTGCGCGCGCGACAGGGTTTCCGCCCGCTCCGCTATAACGTCAGTAAATACGGGCGTTTTCGCACCCAGATCAACCGTCACCACCTTAAGCTTTGCCGCGTCCTTGTTGGTGGTGAACCACAAAGTGTTGCCCATGCCTTCGATCAGGCCCCAATCATGCTCGAGACCGGTAACGAGCGGCTGCGGTTTCCATGTTGGCTTTTTGCCAAGCGGCATCACGTGCAGTTCATACTTCTCATCGGTTCCGGACGACGTCGTAATGACCGCCCATTTGCCGTCGTGCGTCACTTGCGCGCTATGCCCATATTCGGGCTTGTCCGGCGTTGCGTATATTGCCTTGTCTTCCGACTGGGGCGTGCCGATTTTGTGATAATAGATCGTCTGGTTATAATTCAGCTGCTGAAATGCCGCGCCTTCTTTTGGCTCTGCAAAACGCGAGTATAAAAACCCGTCATTGCCCACCCAGCTTATGTTGGTGAATTTTGCCCAGTTGATTTCGTCGGCAAGCACCTTGCCGGTCACGGTGTCGAGGACTTTAATCGTCCGCCAGTCTGAACCGCCGTCCTGAACAGCATAAGCCAGCAACTTGCCATTTTTCGATGGCACCCAGCTATCGAGCGCAGTGGCGCCGTCTTTCGCCCATAGATTGGGATCGATCAAAATGCGGTCAGCGCCGGTCAGGCCTTTGCGGACATACAGCACGGACTGGTTCTGCAGGCCGTCATTCTTTGTGAAGAAATAATAACCACCGGCTTTTTCAGGAAGGCCAAAGCGCTCATAATCGAAAAGCTTCTTCATGCGCTCGGCGAGTATTTTCTTGCCGGGCAAAGTTTCCAGATATGCGTCGGTGACGGCATTCTGCGCCTTTACCCATTCTGCGACTTCCGGATTGACGCGCACATCATCTTCCAGCCAGCGATAGGGATCGGCAACCTTTACGCCGAATTGTTCATCGACCACATTGACGGTTTTGGTCTGCGGATAGGTCAATTTGACTGCGACATCGGCGGTGGCTGAATTTGCGGTCATAGCGACCGACGAAATCGGGGCCATCATAACGGCTGCACCGGCCAAAAATACACTTCGCATATTATCATTTCCCCAACTCTCAAAATCTCTGTCATCCGACTATAGCGTCCACGCGTGAACGCCAACTATTCCTGCCGTCGCCCGCAAGAATATTTCGCATTTTCGTCGAAATCATGCACTCCGCTGCCGCTGCGCCAACAATATGGCCGCGGTAACGCCTGCGGCAAATAACATGCCTTCCAAACCGGCGGTGACGATCTGGCTGATGGGACCAAAGCCGCTTTCGCCAAATAAGCCACCGATTTGGTCGAACCGCAGCCGCGATTGGGGAAGAAGCCGCGCCAGCTCATATATGCTGCCGCCAAGCAAGCGCCCACCGGCCATGACAATGCCAGCGCCGGATAATGCCCCAAATACGGCCGCGGGCAGTATCGCAAAACGCAGCGGCATGTGGCGCATCTGCCGTCGGCCAAGCCATACACCAAGCCCCACAGAGGCGCCAATCACCGCACCTTCCAGCGCGCCCGTCATTTGCGTGGGTGATTGCCCGATCACCAGATTGAACGCATCCAAGCCAAGCAGCTTCACAATACCGCCGATCAGGAAACCGCCCACCGCGCCGCCTGCCATCGTTGCGGACCAACGCCCGGAATTCCAAAGGCCAACCGCTGCAATGCCGAAGCTCACGCCCGCAGCGCCCAATAATGCGACCAACACCGTAATTGCCGTCAGGACAAGCACGATGGATGCCGCGCCCATGCCCGGTGCCATTGGCTGCGATGCTCCCGCAAAACCGTAAAACAAACCGCCCAGCAGCCCCGCCAGGCCACCGCCGACAACACCCGCGCCGCCCAGTGCCCAAAATGTCGCCCAATCCGTCGTGGCAGCTGTGGTGATAGAGGCGCTGGCACATCGGCCGCGCGGCATCATCCCCAAGCACACGGCGCAGGCTGCGGATGCATTGCGTGAGCGCTTCGTCGGTGACAGGAACACCGCGCCAGACATCGTCCATGAACTGGTCTTTCGACACAAGCGCGCCGGCATTGGTTGCAAGCAGAACAAGCGCATCAAAATAGCGGCTGGAGACGTCGACAACGACGCCATCGCAATGCAGGCGTCTGCTGCTCACCTGAAGCGTGAAGCGGCCGAACCGGAGACTATCTGATTTCATTTTTCACCAAATGCTCATGTTCTGCTCATGCCTGCAATGTCGCTGCGCTGTATGCATAGCTCTCATTCACGGAAAAGGGCAATGCTATGCATGCGGAGAATATCGGGCCAGCAAGGCCACGACGGAATATCTGGCGGATCTTGGGCTGGGGCGGCGCTGTTGCGCTTATCCTGACGCCATTGGTCGCGATGCAGTTCACCACAGAAGTTAATTGGGACGAAACCGACTTCATCGTTGCGGCCATCATTTTCGGGATTGTGGGCGGCCTGATTGAATTCGCGGTGCGCCTGTCATCAAACTGGTACTTCCGCTTTGGGTCAATGTTTACTGTGCTGGCAGGGTTCATGGTCATCTGGTCCAACTTGGCTGTTGGCATGATTGGGAATGAGGATAGCTCGGCCAATTTATGGTTCGGCGCGGTATTGCTAATCGCGATTGTCGGCAGCATCGCGTCGCGATTTCGCAGGCGCATATTGCAGCAGGCCATGTTGGCTGCCGGCATAGTGCAGATTAACATTGGCGTCTTTGCCGGCATATTGGGCAGCGACGCGCGCGGCGGACGGTTTACGATTGTGCTTTCGGTGGCATGGTTGATTTCCAGCCTGCTCTTTTGGTTGGCCGATCGAAGCACTCGGACGAAATCATAAACCCATGAAAAAGGGCGGCACCCTTTCGGATACCGCCCTTTTGAAATTCTTAGAGCAAGACGTGCTTATTCAGCGTCGTCCAATACTTCAACTGGGCCGCTGTCCTGACCCTTGGCGTCGACATTGCGGTCAACGAGTTCGATGACGCCCATTGGTGCAGCATCGGATCCACGGAAACCAGCCTTGATCACGCGGCTGTAACCACCGCTGCGGTCGGCGTAGCGCGTTGCCAGTTCGTCAAACAACTTTACCAGCTGCTTGTCGTCCATCAAACGGCTCATCGCGAGACGACGGTTGGACAAGCCACCCTTCTTCGCAAGCGTGATCAGCTTTTCGATGTAAGGACGCAGTTCCTTCGCCTTTGGCAAAGTCGTCTTGATCTGTTCATGCTTGATAAGCGACGCTGCCATGTTGCGAAGCATCGCGGTACGGTGCGACGTGGTACGTTGCAGCTTACGGTGGCCAACTTTATGGCGCATATTTCATTCCTTCGTTCGTAGGGGGGCCGTATCAGGTACCCCGATCCTGGCCGTTTAAGGGCGGCCATTTCCCTTTTGGTTGGGCCGAAGCACTGCCTCGGCCCAATATTCTTTAGCCAAGCAGTTCTTGCTCAAGCTTCTTTGCCATCTCTTCGATGTTTTCTGGCGGCCATCCGGGGATGTCCATGCCAAGGCGCAAGCCCATCGACGAGAGCACTTCCTTGATTTCGTTCAGCGACTTGCGACCGAAATTAGGCGTACGCAGCATTTCGGCTTCGCTCTTTTGCACGAGGTCGCCGATGTAGATGATGTTGTCGTTCTTGAGGCAGTTTGCGCTGCGGACCGACAATTCCAATTCGTCGACCTTCTTGAGAAGGTAACGGTTGAGCTGGTTTGCATCCGATTCTTCCGAAGAAGCTGATGGTGCTGCCATGCCAATCATTGGCGACGATGCAGACATCGAATCTTCGAAGTGAACGAACACTTGCAACTGGTCCTGAAGAATGCGTGCGGCATAAGCCACGGCGTCTTCTGGGGTTACGGTGCCATCGGTTTCGATGGTCAGCGACAACTTGTCATAGTCAAGTTCTTGACCAATGCGCGCATTGTCCACCTTGTACGCAACCTGACGAACAGGCGAATACAGGCTGTCGACCGGAATGAGGCCAATTGGCGCATCCGCTGGACGGTTGGCGACTGCAGGAACATAACCCTTGCCGATGTCGGCAGTGATTTCCATGTTCAGCGTCGCGCCATCGTCGAGGTGACAGATCACGAGATCAGGGTTCATCACTTGGATGTCGCCCGAAACAGCGATGTCACCAGCGGTTACCGCGCCGGGGCCAGTTGCCGAGAGCTGAAGACGCTTTGGACCTTCGCCTTCCATCTTCAACGCAACTTGCTTGATGTTCAGAACGATGTCGGTGACATCTTCACGAACGCCCGCGAGCGACGAGAATTCGTGCAACACGTTTTCGATTTTGATCGATGTGATCGCTGCGCCCTGCAGCGATGAAAGCAATACGCGACGCAGCGCATTGCCGAGAGTCAAACCAAAGCCACGCTCCAGCGGTTCTGCAACAAAAGTTGCCTTACGCTTCGCATCGCTACCTGATTTGAGTTCAAGTGCGTTGGGCTTTTTCAGTTCCTGCCAGTTCTTAATATTGACGGACATGGATTTCCCCTTGGGTTTTGCGGGACCGGCAATTTGGTGCACCGTGCCGGTTCGCGGGTAAAAGAAGGAACGACTGAACAGCCGTCCCTGAAACGAATGCTTAGACGCGCCGACGCTTGGAAGGACGGACGCCGTTGTGCGGGATCGATGTCACGTCACGGATCGAGGTGATGGTGAAACCCACTGCCTGCAATGCGCGAAGTGCCGATTCACGACCCGAACCGGGGCCCTTAACTTCGACTTCAAGCGTACGAACGCCGTGTTCAGCGGCCTTCTTGCCTGCGTCTTCCGCTGCAACCTGTGCTGCGTAAGGCGTCGACTTGCGGCTGCCCTTGAAACCCATGGTTCCTGCGGATGACCAGCTGATCGCGTTGCCCTGGGCATCGGTGATCGTGATCATTGTGTTGTTGAAGCTGGCATTGACGTGCGCGACGCCTGCCGAAATATTTTTACGCTCCCGCTTTTTAATGCGTTGTGGTTCGCGTGCCATATAATGTGTATCCTATTCGAAAATGCGAAGAAAAAATAATCAGGCAAAAGTGCGGGTGCGCGCATTGGTATGCGTACGCTGTCCACGGACTGGAAGGCCCTTACGGTGACGAAGGCCACGGTAGCAGGCGAGATCCATCAAACGCTTGATGTTCATCGATGTGTTACGGCGAAGATCGCCTTCTACGGTGTAGCCCGCATCGATGGTTTCGCGGATTTGCAGAACTTCGGCATCCGAAAGGTCCTGCACACGACGGCTATGATCAATTCCTAGCTTTGTCGCGATTTCGACGGCTTTAGTGCGGCCGATACCGTGAATGTAGGTAAGCGCAATGATCACGCGCTTGTTGGTTGGAATGTTAACTCCGGCAATACGTGCCAATTTATTTACTCCTGCTCCACAGGTGTCCCGAAAGACAAACCCTATCTCAACGCTGATGATATTCCGAAACGCACAAAACCAGCGGACGCGAAAAAGCGCTGCTGGCTGCACCAGATGTTCGGAATTGACGTCGCCTTACGGTGAGTCGCGCCAACTGTCAAGGCTAGCGGCGCGCTATCCCTTGCCTTTGGTCTTGGTTTTGCCCGGTATTGCGTTTTCTTCGATGAACGCAATAATCCGGCTCGCAATATCCTTGCCGGTGGCTTTTTCGATTCCTTCAAGCCCTGGCGAACTGTTCACTTCCATGATGACCGGACCATGATTGGACCGGAGCATATCGACGCCGGCGACATTTAGCCCCATGGCGCGGGCGGCGCGGACCGCGGTTGATCGTTCTTCCGGCGTGATTTTTATGGCTTCGGCCGAACCGCCGCGATGCAGATTTGATCGAAAATCACCCTCCGCCCCCTTACGCTGCATCGATGCGACGACCTTGTTGCCGATCACAAAACAACGAATGTCGGTGGCATTTGCCTCTTTGATGAACTCCTGCACGAGGATGTTCACGTTCGCACCGCGAAACGCCTCAATAACCGAGCGGGCCGACTTTTCGGTCTCACCCAAAACCACGCCAATGCCCTGCGTGCCTTCCAGCAGCTTGATGACCACAGGCGCGCCGCCAACCATTTTGATGACTTCGTCGGTTTGCTTGGGATCATGGGCGAACGCCGTGACCGGCAAACCAAGTCCCTTGCGCGCCAAAATCTGCAACGACCGCAACTTGTCGCGGGATCGGCCAATGGCGACACTCTCGTTCAATGACCATACGTTCATCATTTCAAACTGACGCAGCACAGCAAGGCCGTAAAGTGTGATGGACGCGCCAATGCGCGGGATCACCGCGTCATATTTGCCAAGCTTGGCACCCTGGTAATATGCTTCGGGGCGGTGCGACGTGATGTTCATCGTCACCCGCAACGTATTCAGAATATCAATCTCATGTCCGCGCGCCAAGGCGGCTTCGACGAGCCGTTGGTGCGAATATAGGTTGGCGTTGCGTGCCAACATGGCGATTTTCATGTGCTCTTTTGTCCTTGATTCGCTGGCTTGCCCAATACCCAGCGTCGTGCGCTATTGACCAGAAAGCCGCGCCTTAGCGCCCGTCGGCCAATTAGCAAGGGAAAGGCCATGGAACGCCGGTTCGCCAAGGTGAGCTGTCCGTTCCAACACAGCTTACCAAAACAAAATTGCGCTGAGATGACATAGCGTTCTTGCGTGTCACCATTGGAGGATCGCACCATGCGCCGGTCGATGACGGGCGCTTCATAACGCTTTGGCTTTTCGCCCGCATTCAGACGGAACCAGAATTCAACCCACGGCTTGCCGTCGCGGACGATTGGCTTAATCCGGGTTGCATGTATCGATGATGTCGCGGCGCCCGTGTCCATTTTGGCGTGCACGTGCGACAGGCCAAGGCTCGGCACATCGACCATTTCGCACCAGCCAATTTCTAATTTGCCGCCTGAACGCGGCTTGCCGCCCCCCACAGCCAATTAGTTTGGTTCCGCTGCGGGCGATGCTGTTGCAGCATATATGGCTGCTGTGAGGACAAGATGTTTCATGGAAGGCGTGTCTAACAACCGTTTCCATTTCCGTCACGCTGAACTTGTTTGCGCGGGCGTTCAGCCGATGATGACTTCAATCGCCTTCGTCACGTCGTCAATCGGCGCCATGCCATCGACGCGGCTTACAAGGCCGCGGGCATCGTAAAGGGGCAAGATCGGCTCGGTCTTTGCGCGATACTCCGCCATGCGGGTGCGGACGGTTTCTTCATTGTCATCGGGACGACGCTTAAATTCATGCGATCCACATTTGTCACATGTATCGGCTTTGACAGGTTTTTTGAAAACATCATGATAGCCATCACCGCAATTGGCACAGGTGAAACGGCCAACAACGCGTTCGACCAACGCGTCTTCGTCAACAACCAGTTCAATCACATAATGGAGCGTCCGTTGGCGTGCGGACAACAGGCCATCGAGAAGCGCGACTTGCGGCGCCGTGCGTGGGTAGCCGTCAAAAATCAGGCCCTTATCCGCAGGGATCGCATCCATATGCTCGCCAAGAATTTCGGCCATCAATTCGTCTGGGAAAAGCTTCCCCGCCTTCATGATCTCATCCGCCATTTTACCGACTTCAGTGCCCGCCTTTACGGCCGCGCGCAGGATGTCGCCGGTCGACAATTGCACCATGCCATATTTCTCGACGAGAAATGCAGCCTGCGTTCCTTTGCCTGCGCCAGGAGGCCCCAAAAGGATGATATTCATGAAACGTGTCCCTGTTCGTTTCGATGTCGCACCCCTTAACGGGCGCGTCCACCCTTCAACTTGGCCTTCTTCAGCAAATCCCCATATTGGTGGGCGAGCAGATGGCTCTGGATCTGTGAAATCGTATCAATGGTGACGTTGACCAAAATGAGCAAGCTCGTCCCGCCAATCGCAAAGAACTGCTGCTGGCCAGTTTGGGCCATGACATAGTCGGGCAACAAGCAGACCAAGGTCAGATAGGCCGCACCCAACACGGTGATGCGTGTCAGAACATAATCCAGATAAGATTCCGTGTTCTTGCCCGGACGAATGCCCGGAATGAAGCCACCCGCTTTTTTCAGATTCTCGGATGTTTCTTCCGGATTGAACACCACAGCGGTGTAAAAGAAACAGAAGAAAATGATGCCGAGGCCATAGAGCGCCAGATACACCGGCTGCCCATGCGCCAAATATTGGTTCAACGTGATTACAAAGTCACCCATCGCGCTTTCACCCGCAACCTTGTTTCCACCAAGCTGCGTGATGGTGATCGGCAAAAGCAACAATGACGATGCAAAAATCGGCGGAATGACGCCAGCAGTGTTGATCTTCAATGGAAGATGGCTGCGGTCAGCCTGCATCATGCCGCGCTGCGTCGCGCGCTTTGGATATTGAATAAGCACCCGGCGCTGGCCGCGCTCCATGAAACAGATCAGCAAAGTCAGGCCGACGAACATCAACAAAAAGCCAACGATTAGAAAACCGCTTATCGATCCGGTCCGCCCACCTTCAAGAAGCTGTGCGAACAACCGTGGCATTTGGGCGACGATACCCGCCATGATGATCAACGAGATACCGTTGCCGATACCGCGCGACGTAATCTGCTCGCCTAACCACATCAGGAACATGGTGCCGCCGATAAGGCTGATAGTCGCAACGACGCGGAACATCAGGCCCGGCTCAACAACCGCGCTAATGCCATTGGCCGCAGCCAGGCTTTCGAGCCCTGCGGCGAGGAAATATCCCTGCACCGCGGTCAGGAAAACCGTGCCGTAACGCGTATATTGATTGAGTTTCTTGCGTCCGCTCTCGCCCTCTTTCTTGATGGCAGCAAGCGTTGGCGACAGCGATGAAGCGAGCTGCACCACGATCGACGCAGTAATATAGGGCATGACGCCAAGCGCGATGAGGCTCATGCGCTCAAGGCTGCCGCCCGAGAAAGTGTTGAAGATGTCGAGAACGCCGCCAGCGGCGTTGTTCGCATAAAGGGCTGCTTGCGCGATGGGGTCAACGCCCGGCAGCGGCACGAAGCTCAGCATCCGGAATATGATGAGCGCGCCGATAGTGAACCAGATGCGGTTCTTAAGCTCCGTTGCCTGCCCGAACTTCGATAAATTGAGGTTCGAGGCCATTTGGTCGGCCCTAGATGCCATGATATACGTTCCTTGGTTCCGGATTAACCGTGAATGCACTGTAATCGCGCAACGGCTTCACCCCAAAAATTTCGCCTGACTGTATCTGGACGAACCCCAGAAATGTCAAACCCCGCCAGCCCATATCGGGAAGCGGGGCTGGCATGACAAGAGCGAAGTCGTCGCCCCCGTCTTATTTCTTGGCCGCAGCTTCTTTAGCAGCGTTCTTGACTGACGATTTCTTTGCAGCGGCTTTTTCCGATGCAGAGACCTTCACCAGCACTTCAACCTTGCCACCGGCCTTTTCAACGGCCTCAACGGCTGCCTTCGAAGCACCGGCAACAGAGAAGTTAACCTTGGAGGTGAGTTCACCCTTAGCCAACAAACGGACGCCGTCCTTGCCACCACGTGCAAGACCAGCTGCCTTCAACGCCGCATGGTCAACAACAGCTTTGATGTCGATTTTCTTGGCATCGATAAACTTCTGGATCATGCCCAGATTTACTTCCGCATGGTCCTTGGCGAAGATGTTGTTGAAGCCGCGCTTTGGAATACGCATGTGAAGTGGCATCTGGCCGCCTTCAAATCCGTTGATAGAAACACCCGAACGGCTGGTCTGACCCTTTTGGCCGCGACCCGAGGTCTTGCCTTTGCCCGAACCAATACCACGGCCAACGCGCATACGGCGATGGCGGGCGCCTTCGTTGTCTTTAATGTCATTCAATTTCATGTCGTGCACTCGCTTTCGCTTTAATTCGCGCTGATGTTATCAGTCCTGAATTTGGACCATGTGACGAACTGTGCGGATCATTCCGCGCACTTCGGCTGTGTCTTCGATTTCGACAACGCGGTTCATTTTGTCAAGGCCAAGGCCCTTCAAAGTTGCGCGCTGTGAGGCTGGACGGCGGATCGGCGAACCGGTCTGCTTCAGTTTAATCTTCGCCATATCGATTACTCCGCAATAGCTTCTGCGTCGGCTTCAGCAGTTTTGCTGCCACCGCGACCAAGAAGGTCGGCGATTTTCTTGCCGCGACGCTGCGCTACTGACTTGGGGCTGGTCTGTTCAGACAGCGCCGCGAAAGTAGCACGGATCATGTTGTAAGGGTTCGACGTACCGACCGACTTGGTCACAACGTCCGCAACGCCCAGGCTTTCGAAGACAGCGCGCATTGGGCCACCTGCGATGATGCCGGTACCGGCTGGTGCCGAACGCAACGTCACCTTGCCAGCGCCGAAATGGCCCTTGCCGTCGTGATGCAACGTACGACCATCTTTCAGGGCGACGCGGATCATCGATTTCTTGGCAGCTGCAGTCGCTTTGTTGATGGCTTCTGGCACTTCGCGTGCTTTACCATGACCAAAACCTACGCGACCTTGACCGTCACCAACAACGACGAGTGCCGCAAAACCGAAGCGCTTACCGCCCTTAACAGTTTTCGAAACGCGGTTGATGTGAACGAGCTTTTCGATCGTGCCATCATCTTCTTCCTGTGCAGGACGACGATCGTTGTTACGACCACGGCCACCGCCACCACGGTTATCACCGCCGCCGCCACGACCGCCGCGACCGCGACGTTGACCTTCGGCTGCTTCAGGAGCTGCGCCGTCAGTCACAGGAACAGTGCTTTCAGTGTTTTCAGCCATCATCAGAACTCCAATCCGCCTTCGCGCGCTGCATCAGCAAGCGCTTTGACGCGACCGTGGAACAGGAACCCGCCACGATCAAAAACCACGCTGGAAATGCCAGCTTTCTTAGCAGCTTCGGCTACCCGCTTGCCAACATCAGCCGCAGCTTCAGTTGTCGAGCCGTTCTTAGCCTTCACGTCCTTGTCGAGGGTCGAAGCAGACGCGATGGTCGCGCCCTTCGAATCGTCAATGACTTGCGCATAGATGTGGCGACCAGTGCGGTGCACGGAAAGACGAGGACGTCCAGCAACCTGCGCCCGCAATTTCGAACGAACGCGTTGACGGCGCCTTGCAAAGAGAGACAATTTTGCCATTATTTCTTCTTCCCTTCCTTGCGGAAGATATACTCGCCGCGGTACTTGATGCCCTTGCCCTTATATGGCTCTGGCTTCCTCCAGCGACGGATTTCAGCAGCAACCTGCCCAACCTTCTGCTTGTCGATACCTGAAATTTCCACCGTGGTGTTATCAGGTGTCTTGATTTCGATGCCCTCTGGGATCGCGAAGTCGACATCATGGCTGTAACCAAGTTGAAGCTTCAACATCTTGCCTTGGCTGTTTGCACGATAACCAACGCCGGTGATTTCGAGGACTTTCGTAAAGCCTTCGGTCACACCCGTAACGAGGTTCTGTACCAGCGTACGCTGCATACCCCAAAACGCGCGGGCTGCCTTGCTGCCATTGGCAGGCTTTACCGAAAGGCCGTCTTCCTGCATCTCGTAGGAGATAAGGTCGCTCATAGGCATTTTCAGTTCGCCCTTCGGTCCTTTGACCGAAAGCGTGCCCGCTTCCATGCTGGCGGTTACGCCGGCAGGAATGGGAACAGGTTTCTTACCAATGCGGCTCATTAGAATACCTCCGCCAGGATTTCGCCGCCGACATTCTGTGCGCGCGCTTCGGCGTCAGACAGAACGCCCTTTGGCGTCGAAACGATGGTGATGCCAAGGCCGTTGCGGATAATCGGAAGCTCTTGGCTTCCTGAATATACGCGGCGACCAGGCTTCGAAACGCGGGCGACATGCTGAATAGCAGGGGCGCCTTCGAAATATTTCAGCTCGATGCGGATGCCCTTATGTGCACCCAAAGCTTCTTCGCTGTAACCGCGAATATAGCCTTCACGCTGCAGAACATCGAGAACGCGGGTCCGCAGGCTGGACGCTGGCGAGACTACAGAGTCTTTCTTCGCCCGCTGGCCGTTGCGGATACGGGTGAGCATATCACCCAAAGGATCGGTCATTGCCATCTATCTTATCCTTACCAGCTCGACTTCGTAACGCCCGGGATCATGCCCTTATTGGCAAGATTACGCAGTTCGATACGGTTCAGCTTGAATTTACGGTACACGCCGCGAGGACGCCCGGTGGTTTCGCAACGGTTACGCACGCGGTGCGGGTTACCATTGCGGGGAATTTCAGCCATTTTCAGGCGTGCAATCAAACGCTCGCTGTCATCCAACGACTGGTCTTTCGCCATCGCCTTCAACTTCGCATAACGTCCGGCGTATTTTTTCGCCAGCTTCTTGCGACGCTCGTTCTTGTTTATGGAGCTCAGTTTAGCCATTATGCAGCCGCCTTTTCGTCAGCTTCTTCTACAGGGAACGGGAAGCCGAACAGCTTAAGCAGTTCGCGCGCCTCGTCGTCCGAGTTTGCCGAAGTCGTTACGATCACATCCATGCCGCGCACCGTGTCGATGGCGTCATAGCTGATTTCTGGGAAAATGATCTGTTCCTTGAGACCCATCGCAAAGTTGCCACGGCCGTCAAAGCTCTTTGGGTTCAGGCCACGGAAATCGCGAATGCGTGGCATTGCGATGGTGACGAGGCGATCCAAGAATTCATACATCTGGGCGCCACGAAGCGTTACTTTCACGCCGATTGGCATGCCTTCACGCAGCTTGAAGCCAGCGATGGATTTCTTCGCCTTGGTGATGACTGGCTTTTGACCAGCGATCAGTTCCATTTCAGCAAGAGCGGTCGTAACCTTCTTCTTGTCCTGCGAACCTTCACCAACACCCATGTTGAGTGTGATCTTTTCGATCTTTGGCACTGCGAAGCGGTTTGTGTAACCGAACTTTTCAGTCAAGCCCTTGACGACGGCGTCGTCGTACAGCTTCTTCATACGTGGAGTATATTTGGTATCAGCCACTGATCGTCTCCCCGGACTTCACGGCCACACGGACCTTCTTGCCGTCCTTGGTTTCCACGCGAACGCGTGTTGCCTTGCCTGTTTTCGGATCCGCCAAAGCCACATTCGAAATGTGCAGCGGTGCTTCAAAGCGATCGAGACCGCCCTGCGGGTTTGCCTGCGAAGCTTTCCGGTGACGCACAGCAATGTTGACGCCTGCGACGACGACTTTGCTGTCCTTAGGCATTACGGCGGTTACTTCGCCGGACTTGCCCTTGTCTTTACCGGCGAGCACGACGACCGTGTCACCCTTTTTGATTTTTGCCAGAGCCATTGTTATAGCACCTCCGGTGCCAAGCTGATGATTTTCATGTGGTTCTTGGCGCGCAACTCACGAACCACTGGTCCGAAAATACGTGTGCCAATCGGCTCCTTGTTGTTACCGATAAGAACGGCAGCATTGGAGTCGAAGCGAATAACCGAACCGTCTGCACGGCGGATGTCTTTGCGGGTACGAACGATAACGGCCTTGTGCACGTCACCCTTCTTTACCTTGCCGCGCGGTGCAGCTTCTTTGATCGACACCACGATGATGTCGCCCACGCCAGCTACGCGACGCTTGGAACCGCCAAGCACCTTGATGCACTGAACGCGCTTTGCGCCGCTGTTGTCCGCAACATCGAGATTGGATTGCATTTGAATCATGGAATCAATCCTCCTTCGTTGCGGCGACCGGGGCGGCAGCGTCAGCTACCAAGCGCCAGGTCTTGTTTTTGGAAATCGGCGCGCACTCTTCGATGCGGACGACTTGGCCTTCTTTCACGACGTTGTTTTCGTCATGGGCGTGATACTTCTTCGTGCGACGAATGATCTTGCCGTAAAGCGGGTGCTTCACTTTGCGCTCGACGAGAACGACAATGGTCTTGTCATTCTTGTCGGAGACCACGGTCCCTGTGAGAATACGTTTTGGCATGGGTAGCTCCTTATGCCGTCTTTGCGGCGGCGCGCTGGCGCTCACCCTGCAGGGTTTTGATGCGGGCGATGTCACGACGCACTTCACGCACACGTGCCGGCTTTTCCATCTGGCCAGTGGCCGATTGGAAACGCAGGTTAAACGCTTCGCGCTTCAATTCGCCGAGCTGAACAGCAAGCTGATCGTCGCTCTTGACGCGGAGATCTTCGGTTTTGCTCATCTTATGATGCTCCCAGATGCGAGGTGTCGCCGAGACGCGCCACGACCTTGGTCTTGATTGGCAGTTTCATGGCTGCGCGCTGAAATGCGACAGCTGCGATTGGACCGGGAACACCGTCGAGTTCAAACATGATACGGCCAGGCTTAACCTTGGCTGCCCAATATTCGACCGAACCCTTGCCCTTACCCTGACGAACTTCGGCAGGCTTTTTCGTGACCGGCACGTCTGGGAAGATACGGATCCACAAACGGCCCTGACGGCGGATGTGACGCGTAATCGCGCGGCGAGCCGCTTCGATTTGACGTGCGGTAATCCGCTCTGGCTCAAGCGCCTTCAGGCCGTATGAACCGAAGTTCAGGTCAGACCCGCCCTTGGCTTCGCCCTTGATGCGTCCCTTGAACTGCTTGCGGAACTTTGTTTTCTTTGGTTGCAACATGTCTAGTTCCTAACCTTTAGCGGCGGTCAGACTGCGGACGAACGCCGGAAGTCTGCGCTTCCATCATCAGTCGGTCAGTTGCCATTGGGTCATGACCCAAGATTTCGCCTTTGAAGATCCAGCATTTAATGCCGATGATGCCATAAGCAGTCAGTGCTTCGGCTTCGGCATAGTCAATGTTGGCACGAAGCGTATGCGCAGGCACGCGGCCTTCACGGTACGATTCAACGCGTGCGATTTCCGCGCCGCCCAAACGACCACCGCAGGTAATCTTGATACCTTCTGCACCCAAACGCATCGCCGATTGCATCGCGCGCTTCATGGCACGACGGAATGCGATACGACGGATAAGCTGGTCAGCAATACCCTGCGCTACGAGCTTCGCGTCGACTTCCGGCTTGCGGATTTCAACGATGTTCAACGACACTTCGGCGGTGGTGAACTTATTGATCTGCTTTTTCAGCTTCTCAATGTCCGCACCCTTCTTGCCGATGATCACGCCGGGACGTGCTGCGTAGATTGAAACGCGGCAATTCTTGGCAGGACGCTCGATGACGACCTTTGAAATCGCTGCTTGTGGCAGTGTTTCAAAGATGAACTTGCGGATCTTGATATCTTCCAGAAGCATGCGGCCATATTCCGCACCTTCGGCGTACCAACGGCTATCCCAAGTCCGGTTGATCTGCAGGCGAAGCCCGATTGGATTTGATTTCTGACCCATGACTTATGCCTCTTCTTGCTGTTCACGCACAACGATGCGCAGACGGCTGAATGGTTTGATGATCCGGCTCGATTTGCCGCGGCCACGTGCCATGAAACGCTTCATGGTCAGTGCCTTGCCAACGCTTGCCTCGGCAACGACAAGGCTGTCGACGTCAAGGTTGTGGTTGTTTTCGGCGTTGGCGATGGCGGATGCCAGAACCTTGCGCACGTCTTCTGCCATTCCCTTTGTGGAGAATTTCAGAATGTTGAGCGCGTCTTCGGCTTTCTTGCCACGGATCAGCGCGGCAACGAGGCCAAGCTTCTGGGCCGAACCACGAATGGTTGTGCCCACTGCCAGAGCTTCATTGTCGGCGACGCGACGGGGTGCGGATGCCTTACCCATTAGCGTTTGCCCTTCTTATCTGCGCCATGGCCATGATAAGTACGCGTTGGAGCGAACTCACCAAGCTTATGGCCGACCATGTCCTCATTCACCGAAACGGGAATGAACTTGTGGCCATTATAGACGCTGAACGTCAGGCCAACGAACTGAGGCAGGATTGTCGAGCGACGCGACCAAGTCTTGATCGGCGCAGCCTTCGATGCTTCCTGAGCGGTTTCTGCTTTTTTCAGCAGATAGAGGTCAACAAACGGACCTTTCCAGACGGAACGAGACATGAGTTACCTCTTCTTCTTAGCATGCCGCGAACGGATGATCATCCGGTCGGTCGACTTGTTGCTGCGGGTACGAGCACCCTTTGTTGGCTTACCCCAAGGTGTAACCGGATGACGGCCACCTGATGTACGACCTTCACCACCACCATGCGGGTGATCGACAGGGTTCTTAGCAACACCGCGCGTCAGCGGGCGAATGCCGCGCCAGCGATTGCGGCCTGCTTTGGCAAGGGTCGTGTTCGAGTTGTCAGGGTTCGAAACCGCGCCAACTGTACCCATGCACGTGCCGAGAATGTAGCGCTGCTCGCCTGAGTTCAGGCGAACGATAACGCGGCCACCGTCACGACCGACCAGCTGCACATATGTGCCTGCCGAACGTGCGATCTGGCCACCCTTACCGGGCTTCATTTCGATGTTGTGGCAAATCGTACCAACCGGCATCTGGCTCAGCAACATGGCGTTGCCTGGCTTAACGTCGGTCTTTTCGCCGGCAACAACAACGTCGCCTACGGCAAGACGCTGTGGTGCAAGGATGTAGGCCAGTTCACCATCTTCGTACTTTACAAGTGCGATGAAGGCCGAACGGTTGGGGTCATATTCCAGACGCTCAACAGTTGCAGGCATATCCCATTTACGACGCTTAAAGTCGATCAGACGATATTTTTGCTTATGACCGCCGCCGATACCGCGCGAAGTCACGTGACCCTTGTTGTTACGGCCGCCGGTCTTGCTCTTACCTTCGGTCAGTCCCTTAACAGGACCGCCTTTGTAGAGGCTCGACCGGTCAACCAGCACAAGGCCGCGACGGGCGGGGCTAGTTGGTTTGTAGCTTTTGAGTGCCATTATCCTGCCCTTAAATACCGGTGGTCACGTCAATGCTCTGGCCTTCGGCCAAAGTGACGATTGCTTTTTTGACATCCGAACGCGTGTAAGGCTTGCCCTTCCAGCGCTTGGTTTTGCCCTTTTGCACGAGCGTATTCACGTTCAGGACCTTGACGTCGAACAGGGCTTCAACAGCTGCCTTGATCTGTGGCTTGGTCGAGCTACCCGTGACTTTGAACACAACTGCGTTGTGCTCCGACAGCAGGGTCGCCTTTTCGGTGATGTGCGGTGCAACGATCACGTCATAATGACGCACGTCGATTGCTTTATCCTTAGCCATTGAAACGGGCCTCCAGTTTCTCGACCGCAGCGCGGGTCAAGACCAGCGTGTCATGCTTCAGAATGTCATAAACATTGGCACCAACAGCAGGCATCACGTTTATGCCGACCAGGTTAGCCGAAGCCATACGGAAATTGTCGTTGACGGTGTCGCCGTCGATAACCAGCGTCGTCTTGCCGAAACCGAGCTTGCCAACCTGACCCTTAAGCGCCGCAGTCTTTGCAGCAGCCAGATCAAGATCTTCAAGAACGATAAGCGAACCAGCCTTAGCTTTGCTCGAAAGCGCCATCTTCAGACCCAATGAGCGGATCTTCTTGTTCAACGATGGGTTAAAGTCACGCAGACGGGCACCATGGGCCTTACCGCCACCGATGAAGATCGGAGCAGCACGGTCACCGTGACGAGCAGTACCGCCACCCTTCTGGTTGCCGAATTTCTTGCCGGTGCGTGCAACGTCTGAACGCTCACGGGTCGGACGAGCCGTACCGCGGGCCTTTTCACGCTGCCAGGTAACAACACGGTGCAGAATGTCGGCGCGTGGCTCAATGCCAAATACGTCGTCATTCAGATCGATGTCGCCCTTTGCCTTGGCGTCGAGGGTTTGAACCTTGAGCTTCATGGCTTAGCCCTCCTTCTTTTCTTCGCCGGCGTCAGCAGCAGGTGCTTCGACAGCGGGCGCAGCTTCAGCGGCAGGCGCTTCAGCTTCGACAGCGGGGGTATCTGCAACTTCAACTTCGGTGTTGATGATGACGTCTTCAACCACGGGGGCTTCATTGTCATTCTTCAACGCGCCGGGGAACGGAGCAGCTTCAGGTGTAGGAACCTTGACGGCATCGCGAACAAGCAACCAACCATTTTTCGCGCCAGGTACGGAACCCTTTACGAAGATGAGACCGCGCGCAACATCCGTGCGAACGATTTCAAGATTTTGTTGCGTGCGCTGACGGTCACCCATGTGGCCGGCCATCTTCTTGTTCTTGAACACCTTGCCTGGATCCTGGCGTTGGCCAGTCGAACCATGGGCACGGTGGGTGATGGACACACCGTGCGATGCGCGCATACCACCGAAGCCCCAACGCTTCATGGCGCCGGCAAAGCCTTTACCCTGCGTGTGGCCCGTGATGTCGACGAGCTGGCCGTCAACAAAATGGTCTGCGGAAAGAGAAGCGCCGACAGGCAGCAAGCCGTCGGCATTATCAACGCGGAATTCAGCAACGCGAGCTTTTGGCTCGACCTGCGCTTTAGCGAACTCGCCGCGTTGTGGTTTGTTTACATTTTTCGCTTTACGGGCGCCGGCACCGAGACGAACAGCAAAATAGCCATCCTTCTCTGCATTGCGGGCTCCGACCACTTGGCAGCCTTCCAGCGCCAAAACGGTCACAGGTACGTGACGGCCATCTTCATTGAAGAGGCGCATCATACCCATCTTTTTCGCGATCACGCCAGTGCGCATGATCCATACTCCAACTTATGTCAGAGGCCCGGCTGGCAGGATTGCCAGGAGGGCGTGACGCCTAAATCCAGCCCTGAATTTTTAAGCATTGCCCCGTCCGGGCTAGGCACCAGTGGCTCACCTTAATGAGCAATCTGGTAAGACGGGGAACGCGGCCCGAGTAAACTCGGCGGTATTCCTATTGTCTCACTCTACGTGCGTAGAGATATCGGCTTACGCCAATTTGATTTCGACATTCACACCGGCAGCAAGGTCGAGCTTCATGAGCGCGTCTACGGTCTGTGGCGTGGGCTGCAAAATGTCGAGCAACCTTTTATAAGTACGAACTTCGAACTGCTCGCGTGACTTTTTGTCAACGTGCGGTCCGCGGTTCACTGTGAACTTTTCGATACGGGTAGGAAGTGGAATTGGACCACGGATAAGCGCGCCAGTGCGGCGTGCGGTGTCTGCGATATCGCCAGTCGCCTGATCGAGGACGCGATGGTCAAATGCTTTCAGACGGATGCGAATATTCTGCGTTTCCATGGGTTCACCAATTTCCAAATTCTATCAATATCAAAGAGCCGAAAAACAGCCATTCCGACTTGCACTTTCGAAGCCGGAACAACTGTTTTGAAATTCTAAAAACCGCCCCGCCCGAATCAAGGATTCAGGCGGGATGCGCGGCCTATATTACTTCGTGATGGTGCTGACAACCCCAGAACCGACGGTGCGTCCGCCTTCGCGAATTGCGAAGCGAAGACCTGGGTCCATAGCGATTGGAGCAATCAACTTAACCGCGATGGTTACGTTGTCGCCTGGCATAACCATTTCAGTGCCTTCTGGGAGGATCACTTCGCCGGTCACGTCAGTTGTACGGAAGTAGAACTGTGGACGGTAGTTTGCGAAGAATGGCGTGTGACGGCCGCCTTCGTCCTTCGAAAGAACGTAGATTTCTGCTGAAAACTCAGTGTGCGGCGTAACCGAACCTGGCTTGCAGAGAACCTGACCACGCTCAACTTCTTCACGGCCTACGCCACGAACAAGCGCACCGATGTTATCGCCAGCTTCACCCTGAGCGGAACATTTCAACGCCGGTAACGGTCGTCTTCTTGGTGTCCTTGATACCAACGATTTCAACTTCTTCGCCAACCTTGACGATCCCGGTTTCAACGCGGCCGGTAACAACCGTACCACGACCCGAGATCGAGAACACGTCTTCAACTGGCATCAGGAATGGCTTGTCGACTGGACGCTCTGGCTGAGGAATGGCTTCGTCAACGGCAGCCATCAGTGCAAGGACCGATTCCTTACCGATGTTGTCGTCACGGCCTTCGAGTGCAGCAAGTGCCGAACCACGAACGATTGGAATATCGTCGCCTGGGAAATCATACTTCGAAAGAAGCTCACGGATTTCCATTTCAACCAGCTCGAGAATTTCTTCGTCGTCAACCTGGTCAACCTTGTTCATGTAAACAACAAGTGCAGGAACGCCAACCTGACGTGCAAGCAGGATGTGCTCGCGAGTCTGTGGCATTGGGCCGTCAGCAGCGTTCACAACGAGGATGGCGCCGTCCATCTGAGCAGCACCGGTGATCATGTTCTTAACATAGTCAGCGTGGCCTGGGCAGTCGACGTGTGCGTAGTGACGGTTGGCAGTTTCATATTCAACGTGTGCCGTCGAAATGGTGATACCGCGCTCGCGCTCTTCTGGCGCCTTATCGATGTTGGCGAAATCAACAGCGGTACCGCCGTAAGTTTCAGCCATGATCTTCGTGATCGCTGCAGTCAGCGTGGTCTTGCCGTGGTCAACGTGACCGATGGTACCAATGTTGCAATGCGGTTTCGTCCGCTCAAATTTAGCTTTTGCCATTTTCTCAAACCTTCTTTCGATTAGGTAATATTTTGATCAGGTGGGACGACGCCTAATCGGCTTTTGCCTATCAGGCAAGCTTCTCCTTGATTTCGGCCGCAACGTTCGATGGGACTTCATCATAATGATTGAAGAACATCGAATAGTTTGCACGTCCTTGCGTGAACGAGCGGAGCTGGTTCACATAGCCGAACATGTTGGCCAAAGGCACCATGGACTCAACAACCTGCGCATTACCGCGGCTGTCAGTGCCCTGAATTTGACCACGACGTGAGTTCATGTCGCCGATCACATCGCCCAGATATTCCTCAGGCGATACAACTTCGACCTTCATGATTGGTTCAAGCAGTTTGATGCCCGCTTTTTGCGCAGCTTCACGCATGCCTGCACGACCAGCGATTTCGAATGCCAGCGCCGACGAGTCGACGTCATGATATGCGCCGTCATACAGCGTGATTTCAAAATCGATGATCGGGAAGCCGATAAGCGATCCGGACTCTGCGGTTTCGCGCATGCCCTTTTCAACCGATGGGATATATTCCTTCGGAATGTTACCGCCCTTGACTTCATCCTTGAAGATGATGCCCGTGCCACGCTCGCCCGGCTTTACGGTGAACTTGATACGGCCGAACTGACCTGAACCACCCGACTGCTTCTTGTGGGTGTAATCAATGTCAACTTCGCGTGCGAGATATTCGCGGTACGCAACCTGCGGCGCGCCGACATTTGCTTCAACCTTGAATTCACGACGCATACGATCGACGATGATGTCGAGGTGAAGCTCGCCCATACCCTTAATGATCGTCTGGCCCGATTCGTGATCGGTCGAAACGCGGAACGATGGATCTTCAGCCGACAGACGATTGAGCGCAATGCCCATCTTTTCTTGGTCAGCCTTGGTCTTTGGTTCAACCGAAAGCTCGATAACGGGCTCAGGGAATTCCATACGCTCAAGGATGATTGGCGCACGTTCGGCGCACAAAGTGTCACCGGTCGTCGTTTCCTTCATGCCGGCAAGCGCGATGATGTCGCCTGCAAATGCTTCGTCAACGTCCTTACGTTCGTTGGCGTGCATTTCGAGCATACGCCCGACCTTTTCCTTCTTGTCCTTCACCGAGTTCAGGTAGGTGCCCTTGACGAGCGTACCCGAATAGATGCGGATGAAGGTCAGCGAACCGACGAAAGGATCGTTCATGACCTTGAACGCGAGTGCCGAGAACGGCGCATCGTCAGCTGCTGGGCGGCTGTCTGGCTCAAGGCTGTCCATCTTGACGCCTTGAACGTCTTCAATGTCGAGCGGCGAAGGCAGATAATCGACAACAGCGTCGAGCAATGGCTGAACGCCCTTGTTCTTGAACGCCGAACCACAGCAGACTGGAACGAACGACTGGTTCAACGTGCCCTTGCGGATCAGCGCCTTCAGCGTTGCAACGTCAGGCTCATTGCCTTCAAGATAGGCTTCCATGGCGGCATCGTCTTGCTCAACAGCAAGCTCGATGAGGTCGCTACGATACTTCGCAGCTTCGTCAGCCAGATCAGCTGGGATATCTTCGTAGAAGAAGTCCGCACCAAGCGATTCGTCTTTCCAGATGATCGCACGGTTGTGCACGAGGTCGACGAGACCCTTAAGATCCGCTTCCAAACCGATTGGAATGTACAGAACGGCTGGCTTTGCACCCAGACGATCGATGATCGATTGAACGCAATATTTGAAGTTCGCGCCGGTACGGTCGAGCTTGTTGATGAAGCACATGCGTGGAACGCCGTACTTATCGGCCTGACGCCATACGGTTTCGGACTGTGGCTCAACGCCGGCAACGCCGTCGAAGCAAGCGACCGCGCCATCGAGAACGCGCAGCGAACGTTCAACTTCAATCGTGAAGTCAACGTGGCCTGGCGTATCAATGATGTTGATGCGGTGGTCGTTCCAGAAGCAGGTCGTTGCAGCCGAGGTGATCGTGATGCCACGCTCTTGCTCTTGCTCCATCCAATCCATGGTGGCTGCGCCATCATGAACTTCGCCGATTTTATACGACTTGCCGGTGTAGAAAAGGATGCGCTCGGTGGTCGTGGTTTTACCGGCGTCGATATGCGCCATGATACCGATGTTGCGATACATATTGAGTGGATGGCTGCGTGCCATATGCTTTACTCCGAAGTGTGGGCCACCGAAGTGGCCCGAATGTGATTACCAGCGGTAGTGTGCGAATGCACGGTTGGCTTCCGCCATACGGTGCGTATCTTCACGCTTCTTGACGGCGTTTCCACGGTTTGACGCGGCATCCATCAATTCACCCGACAAACGGGCAGCCATGGTGGTTTCACTGCGGTTACGCGCAGCGCCGATCAACCAACGGATCGCAAGTGCCTGCGCGCGCTCTGGACGCACTTCGCAAGGAACCTGATAGGTCGCACCACCAACGCGGCGGCTGCGGACTTCGATGCCTGGCTTTACGTTATCCAGCGCTTCATGGAAGGTTTGGATAGGATCTTTCTTGGCGCGGGCTTCAACAGTTTCCAACGCACCATAAACGATACGCTCTGCTGCTGACTTCTTACCATCAAGCATCAGGTTGTTCATGAACTTCGAAAGCACGATATCACCGAACTTGGGATCGGGAAGAATGATGCGCTTTTCGGGACGACGACGACGTGACATATTTTATTTCCTTTATCTCATGGGACCAGTGGCAGCGCAGTTGCGCGCCAATCGGCCAGCCAATGGTAACGTTCGAATTACTTCGGACGCTTTGCACCATATTTGGAACGCGATTGCTTGCGGTCCTTGACGCCCTGCGTATCGAGTACGCCGCGAAGCACGTGGTAACGCACACCGGGAAGGTCGCGTACGCGGCCGCCACGGATAAGCACAACGCTGTGCTCCTGAAGGTTGTGGCCTTCACCTGGGATATAGGAAATAACTTCACGCTGGTTGGTCAGACGGATCTTCGCAACCTTACGCAAAGCCGAGTTCGGCTTTTTCGGGGTCGTTGTATAAACGCGTGTGCAAACGCCGCGCTTCTGTGGATTTTGGTCCATCGCAGGGACCTTGGACTTGGTCTTCTGCGGGGTCCGGCCCTTGCGGACCAGCTGGTTAATCGTTGGCATATCTTCACCTTGTTTAAAGCGGTTACTTTGGGTGGGCAGCCGTATTTTGCGGTGGAGGCTCAGCCTTTGGCCCACCCGGCCGATCACACAATGTGCTGCTATTCTGAGTTCTTCCCAAATGACCAAAGAGAATCGGTCCTCTGGCCATGGGAAGGCGCGCCATTAGCGCCAGCAGGCGGTCGGGTCAAGTAGTGCCCACACGTTCGCCCAGCACGGCATTTTCAATCCGGATCCGCCACCACAATAACGCAGCGTTCAATATCGAAAACGTCAGCGCCATGGCGGGTGCGCCAAGCAGGAGCGGCAGCAGCGCAATTTCCACGACCACCAATGCGTAATTTGGGTGCTTGATAAAGCGATATGGCCCGCGCTTCACCCGCGGGAAATGCGGCGCGCTGATAATGCGGGTCGTCCACCACCGGCCAATGCTTGCCAGCGTCCAAAATCGGAATGTCTGGCTGGCGACGAACGCGTTGAGCAATAACAGGTTCGGCCCCGCTGTCGGTTCCGCAAACAGCGCAATCGACACAAGCCAGCCGCTGTGGAGCAATATGAACAAAGGATAATGCTTTGCCCCATGCTCACGCCCGCCTTCGGCCAGCAAACGCCTTGTGTTCGCGTTGGCATAGGCGAGTTCGGCAAGCCGCTGGATAATGACATAGGCAAAGACAATAAGCGCCCAGATAGGCCAATCAAACAGTGTCATGGCTTAAGAACTCCCATCGCACCGACAAATCCCGGACCAAGCGCCGTCAGCAAGGTTGGCTTTGCAATCGGCCCTGCCGCCAACAAAGCGTCCAACACAAATAGCACCGTTGGCGAACTCATATTGCCATTTGCACGCAGCACCGAACGGGTCATTGCCAAATCATCACCCAGATAGTCCGCAAGCGCATCGACAACACGGCCGCCGCCCGGGTGACAGGCAGGCTCGGCCATCTCGGTTTTCTCAAGCCCTTGCCGCGCCAAGAATGCGTCGCAGACAGGCGCAAAGTGGCTGTTGACGAAAACTGGAATGTCGCGCGCAAGCACCAGATCAAAGCCCGTGTCGCCGATTTCCCAGCCCATCATATCGAGCGTGTCGGGCCACACATGGCTGGCAAAGGCGGAAAGCGCAGGGCCGGGCCCTGCCCCGATCAGCGCCGCCGCGCAGCCATCGGCAAAAAGGGCAAGCGCAACCATATCTTTTTTGTCCATCCGCGCATGGTCATAGGCAATGCTGCACAGCTCAAGACTTACGAGCAGGATGGGCTTGTCCGGATTGGCGCGGAACAGGTCTGCGGCAACCCCAAGTCCAATAACCCCGCCCGCGCAGCCATAGCCAAATAAGGGCACGCACCGCGTATCGGGCGCAAAGCCCATTTTCGCGATCATCCGGCTGGGTAGGCTTGGCGTCATGGTTCCGGTGGTTGACACAAACACAATCTGACCAATGTCGGCGGCATTGACGCCTGCACGATCAAGCGCTTGTGCCGTAGCAGCCTCAAACATGGCTGCTGCAGCGTCGGCATATACCGCTGCGCGACCGGCCCACGACCGTGGCGCAAAATAATATTCAGGCGGCATCGCAATATACCGCTGATCAATGCCGGTATTGCCCAGAATATCCGCCATGCGCGCAGGCAACGCATGGCCTTTGGCCTGCGCCAATATCGACAAGACCTGATCTTGCGTAATGCCATGCGGCGGCACAGCGGTTCCAAGCGTAAGCAAGCGGGGGGAAGTAGACGTCATTCATCAATTAGCTACGCCTGTTATCGGCTTTGCGCTAGGCAGACTTTACCCTACCCCGATTTACGCCCACGCACATATCGCCCTTTCGCAATTGCAGCGCGAAGATGACAAGCATGGCGGGGCTTGATAGAGGACCGCCAAACGAGATTGAAAGAAGCACTGAACATGAATGCCATCACCCGCCCCGTCCGTACCCGGGTAGCTCCTTCACCCACTGGCGATCCGCACGTCGGCACTGCCTATATTGCTTTGATCAACTATTGCTTTGCTAAGAAGCATGGCGGTCAATTCCTGCTGCGGATTGAGGATACCGATCAAGTGCGGTCAACGCCGCAATCGGAAAAAATGATCCTGGAATCACTCCGTTGGCTTGGGCTTAGCTGGGATGAAGGTCCCGATGTTGGCGGACCGCACGGGCCCTATCGCCAGTCGGAACGTAGCGCGATCTACACCGAACATTGCGACCGTTTGCTGGCCGATGGGCATGCGTTCAAATGCTATTGCACGCCTGAAAAGCTAGGCGCCTCGCGTGCTGCCCAAATGGCGGCGAAGTTGCCACCCAAATATGACGGCACCTGCCTTTCGCTTAACGCCGACGACTGCGCGAAGCTGGAAGCAGATGGCGTGCCACATGTTGTCCGCATGAAAATTCCGACGACCGGCACATGCATCGTTCAGGACACGTTGCGCGGCGAGATCGAGTTTGAATATTCGGTGGTCGATATGCAGGTCCTGATGAAATCAGACGGATTGCCGACCTATCATCTGGCCAATGTCGTCGATGACCATCTGATGGAAATCACGCATGTCATGCGCGGCGAAGAGTGGATTTCGTCGGCGCCAAAGCATTTGTTGCTATATCAATATTTCGGCTGGGAACCGCCAGTGCTCACGCATTTGCCGTTGCTGCGCAATGCCGACAAATCAAAGCTGTCAAAGCGGAAGAACCCGACAAGCATCTTATATTATCAGCGCGCAGGTTATTTGCCGCAGGCGATGCAGAATTTTCTGGGACTGTTCATTAAATCGGCAAGCGAAGAAGACGAAAAAACCTCGCTGCAAACGCTTATCGACGAATTTGACGTGCACAACATATCGCTCGGCGGTCCCGTGTTCGACACGTCGAAACTGGACTGGCTGAATGGCCGATATCTGCGTGAAGAATTGAGCGTTTCGGAGTTTCTGGACGCCGTAAAAGCATGGGCGTTGAATGACAGCTATCTGACGCCCATCGCCGAAATGGCGCAGGCGCGGATCACCAAAATGTCCGATCTTGGCGGGCTGACCGCCATGTTCTTCATGAACCGCATTGAGGGCATGACGCTTGAACGGCTGCGCGATGGCGTGAAGCTTGAACAGGATACGCAACGCGCGGCCTATACGATTGCGTTGCAGCAGTTTGACGGGATGATCGAATGGCACCGGGACGGTGTTGAGGGGACATTGCGCCGCACGGCCGAAGTTCTCGATGCCAAGTTGAAGGATGTTATCCGGCCATTCTATCTGGCCATAACCGGAAGCGCGCAGGGCGTGCCTTTGTTTGACGCCATCACCCATCTTGGCCGCGACATCATCCGTGAACGGCTGCG
>JAJTEF010000063.1 GCA_021300355.1 Sphingomonadaceae bacterium
TTACGCTTCCTTGTCCGGGCATGGCGCTGACCTTTTCCACCATGGCAACGACGTGGCAGTTGCCCACCATGCCTTCGATGGAAGTCGCCAGCAGCTCCGGGATTATTCGGCGCTTGGTCTTGCCGCCGATTTTCACCTCGCCTGTTGGCATATCGACAATCGACAGGGTGTTGTCTGGCCGCAAAAGAGCAATGGCTCCGTTGAGCCCTACGTCAACGCCGATGTGGAATACTGGCTTGAGATTGATCAACGCATGGCCTCCCAGCAATCCAGCATAGCAAGGGTATCCTTGCCGCAATACGTCATGATCTCGGACAGCCTGCCCTCTTTGTGGGCGTCCCAGACCATGCTGCCGTCGATGTCGCCCTTCGGCGATGGAACGCCGAGAGCCAAGCAAAGATTGGCTAGACTAATCCTGTCCTTATACCCCGACCAGCGAATCATCGTGCAGCCGAAGTCCTTTCCGGCTCGAGCCTCCGGCTTCGGGAACCAGCGCGGCAGTTTTACCTTGAGGCACCACGCCCTGCGACGGATGAATCCGAGGTCAAATTCCGCGTTATGCGCAATCAAAAACACGTCCGTAGGCGGAACAATGCCGATTGATGGCAAATCAAGGCTGGCTTTGCGCTCAACTGCCGCGAAGAAATTTTCAAGGATGCCGCGCTCGTCAGCGCCACTGACCACGGACAGGTCGCCGTCAACGTCGCTGATGCCGATGCAGATGATGCGCCCTGTTTCGGCCTTCAGTCCGCGAGCGTGAATGATCTCCTGCGCTTTGGCGTCGGCGTTATCAGCCATCCACTGATCGATGCTGGCCTGCTTGCTGTAATTGGCCGGCGGCTTGATGCTGGCTCTGATATCGGCTGCCGTTTCTGCATCACAAACGGGAATGGTCTCGATGTCTAAAAAAATTTCAACGGTCATTTTCTTTCCTTTGGTGGGTGGTTGGTGGTGGGTCTACTTTATACCGACAAACGCTTTATTGATGACTTGCTTGCAGCACGGGCAGCGGCGTGAGGCTGTCTGACGGAGAGTTTTGAGCGCCCTAGATATAGCGCCGCGGCTGATGTCAAACTTCTTTGCGACATCCGCCTGACTGTATAAGCCCTTGTTTTGATTAAAATAATTAACAGCTTTCTGAGTTTTTGACGCCATTTTTGCCCTGTTTTGGTGGGTGAAAAGACGGAATATACCTTATTTTGTGTTGTTGTAAACAGGAAACACAATATATTGTTGCTATCAATTATTTAAATATTTATTCCAATAAGTGTTGATATGTTATAGAAACTGTATATAATTACTACATCGACGCAACAAATAGAAAGCAGAAAGGGTAAAAAATGAAATTCGCAAAAGCCTTTGTAAACGTAAGCGGCAATAAACGGTTTCCCTTTGTTGCTATGACTGCTGGCGGAATCTGCCTCGGTTACGCGAAAGACAGTAAAACCGCTGGCGCAATGTGCGAAGCGTATTTGTCCGCATAAATAAACACTAAACGAAAGGAAAAATCATGCCCGCACTTAAATGGACGGAAGAAAAGCTGATTGCGGATGCGAAGCGGTTTGAGACTCGCAACGAGTGGTGCAGTGGTTCTAGGGGTGCGTACGCCGCAGCGCAGCGCCGTGGCTTGCTAGATGTGTGCTGCGCTGGGATGCGTCAAGTTAAGACTTCGTGGACCGACGAGGATCTGATCAATGACGCCAGCCGGTTTGAGACTCGCAACGAGTGGCGGCTTAACTCTAACAGAGCGTATAAAACTGCCATCCTTCGCGGCCTGTTAGAAGTTTGCTGCGCAGCAATGCACAATCGTTTCACGTGGACGACCGAAGCTCTGATCGAAGATGCAAGCCGGTTTGCCACTCGTAAAGAGTGGCGGCGTAATTCTGGCGGGGCATACAGCGTGGCTAAATCCCGTGGTTTGCTGGGAGCATGCTGCGCAGGAATGCGTCAACTTCGTACAGACTGGACCGACGAGGCTCTGATTGCCGGTGCATCTCGGTTCACTACTCGTGCCGATTGGCGGCGTGACTCTCCCAATGCGTACTCAGCGGCTCGGCTACGCAACCTTTTGGATGCCTGCTGCAGCCACATGGAAAGCGCCGGCGGCACCGACAACGACGCCGTATACATCTGGAAAGCCATTGGGCAGTTCTACAACGGCAATCAGGTTTACAAAATCGGCGTTACATCGGCTCGACTTGGCGAAATCCGCGTTTTGCAATGCGCGAACGAAGCAGACTTTGACGCCGAAATTGTCATCCTAGCCAATGTTAACGGCAAGGCAACCGAGGTCGAAAAGTCGCTGCTGGCGATTGGCGCAGATCCTAAATATGTCGGTTTCAACGGTGCATCCGAGTTCCGCGCCATGACGGCCGCCCAGCTTAACCGTGCGATTGACATCATCAACAGCAACATAAATCAGCAGATGCTGGCAGCTTGAATATCACACCAAACGAAAGGAAATTCAGATGGGAAAACCTGTAAAAATCATTTATACGCCCGACGAGATAAGGGCGATGTCGACGGCGGCCCTGCAAAAGTTGTTGCAGAAAGCCGACGAGCTGGGAGTGCAGCGAACGTTCGATGCCGTGACCGCCGAGCTGGCCGAGCGTCCGTTGCGCGAAGGCGGCAAAGTGGCAAGAAAGCATGCGTCGATTATCAAACAAGCCGCAGACGATATCGCACGCCTTCAAACTATTATTGCCGACCAGTTTGACCTGTCGCCGCAGTCGGCCAATACGGCGCGGCCGCATAAGGTCTTGTCATCCAGCGGCGGAGCCAAGGCCGGCGGCGATATGCTAAACGGCTCGGTGCTTTCTTATTTTTATGTCAGCTACCGCAATGGTGATAACTCGGCTTCGCTTAGCGTAATCCTCAAAAACAACGACGAGGAGCCGTTTTTTGAAGTCTTGTTTAATTCTTGCGCCACGCGATACGCCATCGGCCAGTTTGAAGAGGCGGCGGCGCGATACGAAGCAATCATCGCCTGTATCGCTCCGGCGCGGGAGGAGTAATTACTATGGAAAACGCAAACATCAAAGCAGCATATGAAAATCTGGTTTCAGTGTTGGCGCATGAATCAGGCGGCGATCTTGTAAATCTGCATTCCATGCGCAGAAGCGTAATGCACAAGTTGATCAATGCGGAGCGCGGGACGGTTAGCAAACGCAACGCTCTCCGCCGCCGTCTTTCACGCGAGCAGGACAACAAGTGCCATGTCTGCGGATGCGATTTTAAACCCAAAGGAAAATATGCGGTATTGGATCGCAGGATTGCGCACCTTGGATACGTTCACGGTAACGTGGACTTAAAGTGCAATGAGTGCGACAGGAAAAAGCAGGAAGATAAAAAATTTTCATAATTATTGAAAGGAAGTCGCATGCCCCAAAATCAAATCGATTTCACCGACGCCGAGATTGCGGCCATGCTGGCCGCCAGGCGTGCCCGGATGATCAATCACTGGGCCGGTATGGAAGCCGCCATCCGCGCCCGGTATGGGCACTGGTCAAGCGCCGAGAGGCGCAGGATGCTGGATATTATCCGTGGGGCCGAGATCTACATTGAAAAAACGCGGAAATCCGCATCGCAAAAACGAAAGGAAGCCTGATCATGGAACACCGATTCGACTGCCCCTGCATCAAGTGCCAGCAGGAGGATTACCCGCAGCGGCCCATCAAGCTGGTCATTGCCGCTGTCATTGCCGTGCTGGCGCTGACGTTCACCGTTGCGCAACAGGCGGTGTCGTGATGTCCCGCCAATACAACCACGACCCGCGCCACTTCAAGTTCCCACGCACAATGGAGCAAAACGGTTACGCGATAGAGGACTGCGGTGGGCAGAGCCGCGTTGCCGACAAGATTGTGTTCATCTGCGCGATGGTCGGCCTGATTGTGCTGGTGCTGGTATGACCGCCGCCACCATCATCGCGGCCTTCGCCGCCGGATACTTGCTGGGTCTATACGTGCGCCAAGGAAAACCGCCACTGCCGGATTTGTCTCGCCGGCAGCGGCGGTGGTGAGGTTAAACAGCGCGGGTGTGTCGAAGCGTATCGATGTAGCAGTTTACGTAAGCAGCACCGACCAAAACAGCTTGATTTGACGTCAGCCACACTGTTGCGTCGTCAGTTCGAACTTCAACTTGCGCGACGTTATAGGTTGGCCCGCCCGGCGAATACATATGGAATCCCGTCCCCGCGCTCGGTATCGCTTTGGTTTTTGACGCAATCGTTATCAAAGCATTGAGAGTGGACGAAACGCTGAAAACCATGTTCACAACGATCGGGTGTGGCGGAGCTGGGATGGCAACTTGCGACGGAGTTCCGGTTATTCCTTGGCCAAGCAATGAAGCGGCTGGTGCGACAGACTCAATGGCATCGCCGATTTGAACGAACTGCTGAATGCCAAGCGCCACCGATTTATGGAACACCGATATGAACCTGCGGTATTTGGTGAACCCAGCGGGCAGCGCGGGAGCAGTGCCAAGAGCAATTGAGTTTGCTGCAAGAACGTCAACGGCTTTTGTGGTCGGGTTATAAATCAAGAACAGGTCAATGCCGTTAGTTCCCAACGCCCCGTGACCGTCAAACATGCCTTTGTTCGTCCCAGCAGCCCAAGCGTCAAGCGTTTTAATCAGAGGAGTCTTGCTGACGATCCACGTGTCGCCGGCAGAATCAGAGCACGACCCGACGCCGATAGAGATTTGTCTGGTATCGACCCAAGTGATGATCAGCCCATTGATGTTCGCGGGATACACAAAATCTGTCTTCGGCATGTATTCCGTGTGGGTGTGCGTCTTGTCTGCCTTTTTAGCCGCCTCAGCATCGACGTAAGCCTTGTTTGCGGCCTCAGTTGCTGCTGTCGGCGCTGCGGCTGGGAGCTGAATAGCACCCGTTACCGTCCCGCCGGCAAGAGGCAGGTAATTGTGTGTGTGACCGGTGTCTGCTTTTTTAGCCAGCTCTGCATCAACGTATGCTTTGTTGGTCGCATTGGTTGCTGCCGTTGGCGTTGCCGCCGGAAGATTCAACGCGCCGGTGAGAGTCCCACCAGCCAGCGGCAGATATCCCGACAGGTCGATGTTTTGGGGCATCGCATGCCAGTTAGCGCCGTCAAAAAGCAGTGCGTCCCCGGCTTTTACGTTCTGACCAGAAATGCCGGCCCAACTTGCTGCCGCGGCACCATCGGCTGACGCGATGTAGTATTCGCCCTTTGCCGCTGCCGGAGCTGCCGCTGTGACAGCGGCGGTTCCCTTAAACGACATATTCCCAGCGATCGGAAGTGCTGACGGCGGTATCTTACCGGTGGCGTCCAGCTTGACGATGTGATTTGCATCAGCCGCCGTGCCGCCAGCGGCGACCAGCAGCGAGGCGTCCACCTTCAGCGCATCGTGGTCATCCACATATTTCTTGGTCGCCGCGTTCAGGTCAACAGCAGGTGCACCCGACAACACCAGCGGGCCGGTCATCGTGCCGCCAGCGAGGGGAACTGCCGCGCCAGTGCCACCAGACACCGCCGACAGCCTGTCATCCACGTATTTCTTGTTTGCGGCCTGCATATCGGCAGACGGTGCAGCGGCCAAAACAATAGGC
>JAJTEF010000025.1 GCA_021300355.1 Sphingomonadaceae bacterium
GCGCCCTTGTGGGTCGTCCAAAACCTATGTTAGCGTGCATGATGCCTTTTTGTTCGTCATCCGCATCGCTGTTGTTATTGCCTTCTGCGTCCGTGCATGGATACTGGGCCTAGAGCGTAATCATTCCAAGAAAGCACGACCGAAATGCCGACTTCAACCTATGTGGTTCTTTCCATTTATCTGGCCTTTGGCCTTCTGGAATTGTTTCGCACCCGCCTTTTTTCGAAGAATGAGCAAACCCGCAACGACGGCATTGTTGAAGTTATCAGCACCGTTTTATTGTTGGTTTTCACCCAGCCCGCCATTTTGATATTTGTCGACTATGCGCTCGGCGCGCTGCGTCCCGAATGGCGTGGGATGTTGTCGGGTATCAATATATTCCTGGCGATCGGGTTGTTCCTGATCCTGGATGACATGATGCAATATTGGCAGCACCGTGCATCGCATAGCTTCGCGTGGCTCTACAATATGCACCGTGCACACCACAACGCCCGCTATATGAGCATCCGGTTGGTCTACCGGAACAACATTTTTTATTACGCGCTGATGCCAAGCATCTGGTTTTCGGCCGTGTTGATCTACATGGGCTTGGGTTGGGTGTTTGCTGGCTATGTTGTGGTCAAACAACTTGTGATCATCGGGGCGCATAGCGATGTGGCTTGGGATGCGAAGCTGCTCAAAATCAAATGGCTTTCGCCCGTCATGTGGGTGGTTGAACGCACGATATCGACGCCTGCTACCCACCATGCCCATCATGGGCGCCATTACAGCGACCCTGCCGTGAACTATAAGGGCAATTTCGGAAATCTGCTGTTCTTTTGGGATATCCTGTTCGGCACCGCGAAAATCACCCGCACCTATCCGCAAAGCTATGGGGTAGAAAATCTGCCAGACGCGACTTTGGGCCAACAATTGGCGTGGCCATTATTTCCTGAGGCGAAAGCCCCACAGAAAAACTAAAGGACGCGTCACCACCCCACAAAAGGCGCACCAGAAAGAAACCCATGTCACACATCACCCTCTACGGCATTCCCAATTGCGACACCGTCAAAAAGGCGCGGAATTATCTTGATGCGCGCGGCGTTAGCTTTGTCTTTCATGATTATAAAAAGGCAGGGGTGACCGAAGCGCATCTGGCGCGCTGGGTGGGGCAAGTTGGCTGGGAAAAGCTGCTGAACAAGGCAGGCACCACGTTCAAGAAATTGCCCGATGCCGACAAGGCCGACATTGATGAGGCCAAAGCCATTGCGTTGATGGTCGCCAACCCGTCGATGATCAAACGGCCCGTCGTCGAAGGCGGCACGGCTTTGCTGGTGGGGTTCAAGGAATCCGAATGGGAACCGGTCTTGTCGCAGAACTGAAATGCTGCGCGGCCATGAAGGCGGAATGAGAAACCTGCACGTCCTCTTCATCGCCTTATTCTTATTGCCCGCCTGCGCGACACCGGAAAGCCACGCCATGGAAAAACCCTTAAACGGCCAAGCCATCATCATCGCGCACCGCGGCGCATCGGGTGAGCGGCCCGAACACACCATCGCCAGCTACACCCGCGCGATTGAACAGGGTGCGGATTATATTGAGCCTGATCTGGTGCTGACGAAAGACGGCGTGCTGGTCGCGCGGCATGAGAATGAGATTTCGGAAACCACCGACGTGGCCGACAGGCCCGAATTTGCCGACCGCAAGACAAGCAAGGCCATCGATGGTGAGAAAATGACCGGATGGTTCACCGAGGATTTCACGCTGGACGAGCTCAAGACCCTGCGTGCCAGGGAACGCCTGCCGCAATTGCGCAAGGACAATATGGCGTTTGACGGGCAGTTTGAAATCCCGACCTTTGAAGAGATACTGACGCTTGCCAAGGCGCACAATGTCGGCGTCTATCCCGAAACCAAGCACCCAAGCTATTTCGCGTCGATTGGCTTGCCGCATGAGGCGCCGTTGCTGGCGATGCTGACCCGTTTTGGCCATGTTACAAAAGACGCGCCAATTTTCATCCAATCGTTCGAGGTCGAAAATCTAAAAGCATTGCGGCCCAAGACGAAATTGCGGCTGATCCAGCTGATGGATGACACCGGCAGCCCCGCCGACCGCAGCGATTTGACCTACCCACAAATGGCCACTGCCGAGGGCCTGAAAATTGTTGCGACCTATGCCGATGGCGTTGGCCCGAACAAGGCCATGGTCATCCCGCGCACGATGATCGGCAATCTGGGTACGCCCACGACGCTTGTGGCCGACGCGCATAAGGTCGGCCTTGCGGTGCACCCATGGACATTCCGCCGCGAAAATTACTTCCTGCCGCTGGCGCAAAAATCAGGCGTCGACCCGCGCGGCATTGGCGATGTTCAGGCCGAGATGAAGGCGTTTTTGGCCACTGGCATTGACGGCATTTTCAGTGATAATGTTGCAGAGGCCGTTTCAGCACGGGGCCAGTAACAGCCGAGAGTCAATTTTCTTTCGTGCGGTGCGTTTAGCGGCTAAGTTCTTGGCCATGTCTACCAATTCAAAAACGCTCACGTTCGACACATCCACCAGCCGTGCGAACCCGACGCCGTCGCCGATGAAGCGGCTGACCGTGCCGCGCATCCGTCAGCAAAAGGGCAAGGAACCGCTCGTCATGCTGACCGCCTACACGGTGCGCATGGCGCAATTGATGGATCCGCATTGCGACATGCTGCTCGTCGGCGACTCGCTGGGTCAGGTGATTTACGGTCTGCCGCACACAGTGGCGGTAACGATGGAAATGATGGCCGCGCATGGCGCAGCGGTCGTGCGTGGCAGCTATCACGCCGCCGTCATCGTCGACATGCCCTTTGGTTCGTACGAAGCCTCAGCCGAGCAGGCATTTGTGAATGCGTCGCGGCTGTTGAAGGAAACGGGCGCCGCTGCGGTCAAATTGGAAGGCGGCAAGGTTTTGGCTCCTACGGTCGAATTCCTGACGTCACGCGGCATTCCGGTAATGGCGCATGTCGGCCTGACGCCGCAAGCGGTGAACATCCTTGGCGGCTATGGCGTTCGCGGCAAGAGCCCTGAAGAAGCCAAATCGATTGTCGAAGACGCCATCGCCATGTCCGACGCCGGTGCATTTGCGATGGTGATCGAAGGCGTGCTGGAACATATCGCCATTGAAATTACGCAGAAAGTTGCCTGCCCGACGATTGGCATTGGTGCGTCTGCGCAATGCGACGGGCAAGTTTTGGTCGCCGAAGACATGCTGGGCCTTTTCGACCGCGTGCCAAAGTTCGTCAAAAAATTCGGCAATATGGGCGTCAGCGTGGAAGATGCTGTGCGTGAATATGCCGCTGGCGTGCGTGACCGCAGCTTCCCCGGACCCGAGCAGCTATATCAACCTGCGTAAAGCAGGCTGGCCTATCCAGCCAAGTCGGGCTAAGGACGGCTCCAACACATTACGACTATTTATAATCGGAGGCCCTCTTGGCTTTGACACCGACAGAACAGCGCCCTGAAAAAGACCGGAGCGGAAGCGACGAAGCGTTTTTGCGCGAAGTGGATGATGCCGTCCGCGCAAGCGATCTCACCAATTTCTGGACACGTTACGGACGCTGGTTATTGGCCGCTATTGTGGCGGGTTTGCTCGCTTTTGGTGGCTGGATTGTATATCACAATCAAAAGCAGGCTGCGGCCGATTTGCAAAGCGAACTGTTCGTGGATGCGATGGACAAATTGCGCGCCGGTCAGGAAAAAGAAGCGCGCGCGCAGCTCGCAACACTCGCCAAGGCGGACCAACCCGGATATCGCGCGATGGCGCAACTGGTCGAAGCCAATTTGCTTGGCGAAGACGGCGAGACCAAGAAAGCGGTCGCAATTTATGCAAAGGTCGCAGCAGACAGCAGCCTGCCGCAGACATTCCGCGACCTCGCGCTCATTCGTCAGGTCAGCGCCGAATTTGATTCGACCCCGCCGCAACAGGTTATTGACCGGTTGAAGCCACTTGCGACTCCCGGCCATGCATGGTTCGGCAGCGCGGGCGAGCTGACGGCATTGGCCTATATAAAAATGGGTAAGGACAATTTAGCTGGCCCGATTTTTGCCCAGATTTCTAAGCAGGAGGACCTGCCGGAGTCGCTGCGCAGCCGTTCGCAACAAATGGCTGGCGCGCTTGGCGTAGATACTGTTCAGGTTGACGCAAAGCGCAATGCGGCATCGAAGGCGGATGAAACCGCCTCCAAGGGAGAGTGAAATTGAAGACTGTCACTAAGCTTTTATTGGTCCTCGCTGCATCCACCACCCTTGGCGGCTGTGCCGTTCTGGACGGCGTGCGCGGCGATGCCGGAAAGAAAAACAACACCCCGACCGTCGGCAGTCGCGTCGCCATATTGGGTACCGAGCGCGATACGGACATTGATGCCGCGCTGGCCAATGTTGCGGTGACCTTGCCACCTGCAACCGTCAACGAAGCATGGGCGCAGCCCGGCGGCAACGCATCAAAATCACCTGGCCATGTGGAACTGGGCCAAGGTCTGTCGCGCGTCTGGACCGCAAGCGTAACCGGCGCCAACCCGCGCGCGCGCCTCGCCGCGAGTCCGGTGATGAGCGACGGACGGTTATATGTTGTCGACACCACGGCGCGGGTCACGGCCTTTGACGCCAACACCGGCGCGCAAATCTGGAGCAATGCGCTTGAAGTCAAAGATGATGGCAAGTCATCACGCTATGGCGGCGGCGTAAGCGCAATCGCCACCAACGTATTTGCGACCAACGGCGTTGGCGATGTTGCCTCGCTTGCCGCCGATACCGGCGCGCTTGTGTGGAAAAAACGTCCGGCCGGGCCCCTGCGCGGTGCGCCGACACTGTCCAATGGCAATCTATATGTCATGACCCAGGACAACCAGATTTACGCTTTGCGTCAAAGCGACGGTGAACCGCAATGGAACGAAGCTGGCCCCGTTGCCGCATCGGGCATCTTTGGCGTTGGCGCACCTGCGGCGGCACAAGGCACGGTCATCGCTGGCTATTCCAGTGGTGAGCTTGCGGCCTATCGTTATGAAAATGGCCGCAGCCTGTGGAGCGACACTTTGTCGCGCACGGCCATGTCGACATCTGTATCGACATTGACCGATATTGACGCCGATCCCGTCATTGACCGCGGCCGCGTCTTTGCGCTTGGCAAGGGCGGCCGTATGGCATCTTATGAACTGGTCAGCGGCCAGCGCATTTGGGAAATCAACATTGCCGGCATTTCGACACCTGTCGCCGTGGGCGAATGGGTATTCGTGATGACGGATGAGGCAAAGCTTCTGTGCGTTGCGCGTTCAAGCGGCAAGGTCCGGTGGATTTCAAAGCTTCAGCGTTTCAAAAATGAAAAGAAGAAAAAGGGCCCGATCAGCTGGTATGGTCCGGTCTTGGCCGGTGGCCGTTTGATCGTTGCCAATTCGCATGGCGCGGTCTGGTCGGTTTCACCCGATGAAGGCGCCGCCACCGAAGTATTCGACGTCAAAAATGACGTGTCGCTCGCCCCGATCGTGGCTAACAACACATTGTATATCTTGGACGACTCCGGCCGCATTTCCGCGTTCCGGGGCTAAGTCTTTAAAGGAGTAATGCCGGCATGTTGCCGACGGTAGCCATTATCGGTCGGCCCAATGTCGGCAAGTCAACTTTGTTCAACCGTTTGGTTGGCAAGAAGCTGGCGCTTGTCGACGATACGCCTGGCGTCACGCGCGACCGGCGTGAGGGCGAAGGTCGCTTGTTCGATCTTGAATTCACCATTGTCGATACCGCAGGCTATGAGGATGAAGATCCCGATACCCTGCCCGGTCGGATGCGGATGCAAACCGAGGCTGCGATTGCAGGCGCGCAGGTTGCGTTGTTCCTGATCGATGGCCGTGTCGGCGTCACCCCGCTCGATGAAGAAATTGCCCGTTGGCTGCGCAGCAGCGCAACCCCGGTCGTGCTGGCCGTGAACAAGGCCGAAGGCAAGCAGGGCGATAACGGCATATTGGAAAGCTACGCGCTTGGCTTTGGCGACCCGATTGCGATCAGCGGCGAACATGGCGAAGGCATGGCCGACCTGTTCCAGTCGCTGTTGCCACATATCGACGGCGGTGCATTTGAAGTGCCCGACCCCGAAGCACCGGACGCGATATTGAAGATGGCCATTGTTGGCCGCCCGAACGCAGGCAAATCAACGCTCATCAACAAGATTTTGGGCGAGAACCGTTTGATTACCGGCCCTGAGGCCGGGATTACCCGCGACAGTATTTCGGTAGACTGGATCTGGACCGACCCAAGCCCGAAAGAGCGCGAGCCCGATGAAGAGGGCAATATTCCGCCGATGCTGACCGAACGGCGCGTGCGCCTGATCGATACGGCAGGGATGCGCAAGCGCGCCAAGGTGCAGGACAAGCTTGAAAAGCTGTCGGTGGCCGATGCCCGCCACGCCATCGATTTTGCGGAAGTCGTCGTATTGCTTTTGGACGCGACCAAAGGTTTGGAAGTCCAAGACCTGAAAATTGCCGACCATGTCATTCAAGAAGGCCGCGCGCTGATTATCGCGATTAACAAATGGGATGTGGCCGTCGACGGTAGCGGCCTGTTCAAAGGCATTCGTGCCGCGCTGGAAGAAGGCCTGTCGCAGTTGAAGGGCGTTCCGATGATCGCCGTGTCTGCGCTGACCGGCAAGGGGCTGGACCAGATGATATCGGCGGCGTTTGACGCGCGTGAGGCGTGGAACAAGCGCGTGCCCACCGGCATACTCAACCGTTGGTTCGAAGCCGCGATTTCGGCAAACCCGCCACCTGCCCCTGGCGGCAAGCGGATCAAATTGCGGTACATGACTCAGGCGCGCAACCGCCCGCCGACGTTCGTGATTTTCGGCAACCGGACCGACGAATTGCCCGCCAGCTATGCGCGCTATTTACTCAACGGTATTCGCCGCGATTTAGATTTTGGTGCCGTACCCGTGCGCATCAATTTCCGTTCATCAAAGAACCCGTTCGCGGATTAAGCACGCACGCCGCGCGGCCTGCCGCGCAGCTACGTCAACGCTCTGTTTACTTCTGTCCGTGTACTGTCGTGCTGGACCGTATTTCCGTGTCCCGGGAGCGAATAGTTGACCAACGAACCGGATGGACTGATCGACTGGAAAGCCTTTGCAGAAACCCGCAGCCTATTGGGTGCAGGCTTTGTGCGCATATTGGGCTATTTCCTTGAAGACGGCACGAAATCGGTGGCCGCAATCGAAGAAGCCATGCGTCTGAAAGATTCGGCGAAGCTGGTGATGCCTGCGCACACGTTAAAAGGCGAGGCATGGCAATTTGGCGCGAATCGCTTGGCATTGTTGGCCGAAGAAATTGAAGTCGCCGCCCGGCATTATGTCGAAATCCAGATCGACCCGTCTGAACTCGTTGAAAAGGTCGTTCGCCTGCGTCCGCTGTTCGAAGCGACAGTGTTGGCGCTCGAAGCCACCAGTCCCTTGGTCGAGCGCCGTCCGGTCGCGGCCGCCCAACGCAACGCCCTTGGCGGAATGCGCTTGGGCTGATTATTCTTCGGGCGGTTGCGACTGCAACTGAACGTAGTTTTCCATGCCCATGCGTGCGATCATGTCGAACTGCTTTTCCAGCACGTCAACATGCTCTTCTTCGTTCTCAAGAATTTCGGCAAACAGATCGCGGCTGACATAATCCCGAACAGCTTCGCAGTGCGCGATGGCATCTTTCAGTTGCGACAGAGCTTCATACTCAAGCTCTAAATCGGCTTTCAGGATTTCTTCGACCGTTTCGCCAATGCGCAGGCGCCCGAGAAGCTGAAAATTTGGCAACCCGTCCAAGAACAAGATACGCTCCGCCAGCTTGTCGGCATGCTTCATCTCGTCAATCGACTCATGCCGTTCAAAATGTGCCAGTTTGGAAACGCCCCAATTGTCGAGCATACGATAATGCAGCCAATATTGGTTCACGGCGGTCAATTCATTTTTGAGCGCCTCATTTAGATACTCAATGACCTTTGCATCACCCTTCATGGCACAATCCTTTATTATTTATCGAATCAAGATAGCGTGAAATATGCCCCAGTTGAAGACGAAAAGTACCGTAAAACCGCCAATTATCGAATAGCTAATGCTACGCGGTCGCAGGTCCGGCGCTGATAATATTTCGGGCAAAGGTCAGGCACTGGCCGCATTTCGGTTTGCGACCAAGGCGCGCGTACACATCATTCGGACGCTCAGAACCGCAACGGACCGCAGCGCGCAGGTCTTTTTCCCGGATGGCATTACACACGCAAACGACCATGAAACATCTCCTAAGAGGCGTTCATAGTGTTAATGCGAATTGATTGCAATAGCATTAAAGACGCATCCGCTGCATCTGCCCGCGGGCCAGGCTGCGCCACAACCACTCCAACGGGCCATAACGATGTTGTTTCAGCCATGGTTGCGACCATGACAGCATCACCGCCCACATCATCAGCACATATGCCCACAGACCAAGACGACCGACTTCGCCAAACATGCCAAAACCATAGCCGTAGAAAAGGGTGGTCATGATGATGCTGGTACCAAGATAATTGGTAAAGGCCGCGCGTCCGGCGGCGGCGACACGCGACATCAGCGGACTGCCGCCAAAACGCGCGATGAGCAAAATCAGCACCGCCGCATATCCGATGGTCAGCATGAGACGTGGTATCGCACCCCAAAAGAAGAAAATCGCAAGCGCCGTGACCGCGTCATATTGGCTGACGATCATCCACAGCGCGAGCAGGCCGGTCGCGATAAGGCCAGCCGGCACCAACCGCCATGCCCAGCGGCGGTAATCGGCGGGCGACCAATTGCCCAAAATGAACCCGCTTTTGTTCATGGCCATGCCGACCATCATCAGCGGCAGCGTTTCGGCTATCGACATGAAGACCACACCAAATAAGGCCGGCCAATCGGCGAGTTTGTCCGCGACAATCTGTAGATATGGGCCGCGGTGCAGATCGACCTGCGCCGAGATATCAAAGCTGAAATCAGGGCTCGATTTCACGTCATTATACTGCCGCACCAAATCCGCCGACGCGTCGGGCTGGGTCGCCATATATTGCAGGATTTGCAGCCCGCCAAATTGCAGCCCCCAAAAGACAAGCCCCACGCTGAGGATAATCAGCGCCCATTTGACCAAACGCACGGGCGCCCATTCGCGGAACAGAAAAGCGACCATCCCGGCCATGGCATACAGGAACAATATGTCGCCAAACCAAATGAAGAAATAGTGCACGAGGCCGAAGACCGCGAGCCACGCCATGCGCCGATAGTGCACATGCGCCGCGCTTTCGCCTTTGGACGACGCACGCTCCGTTACCAAAATCAGGCTCGCACCGAATAACAGCGAGAACAGCCCGCGCATTTTGCCGTCGATGAACACAAAGGAAAACAGCCACGCCATCCGGTCGGCAAAGGTTTCACCGCCATAAGCCGCAGGGGTGATATAGGCCCATTCGGGCATCGCGAAGCCGATGATATTCATCGCCAATATACCCATCACCGCAAAGCCGCGCATGGCGTCCAGCGTGATGTATCTGCTTTCCGATTTGTGCATAACGCCCCCTGTGTTATTCGATTAATACAGAAGTCCGCGAAACCCGTCCAGCGCGTTAAGCTTTTGTTATTGACATGAATGTAGGTAGTAAATATCCCTATCGCATAATTAGCTTTGGATTCGCCATGACCGAACTGTATTTCTCGCATCCTGATCGCCCCCCTGCAAAGATTCAGCCGCTGAAAGCGTGGCGTCATTTTCGTAAGCTGATCGCGAATAAGGAAGATACCGAGCAGGTGTTTCACATCATCGCGGCGCTCAGCGGCCGCAAGTTCGGCGAAATGGCGCGGAAGTTTTGGGAAACACCAAAGGGCAAGGCATTGCTCGAGAGCAATGAGCGCCTCATCGACATGCTCGATGACCATGACAGCATCAAGAAGCTGCCCGCCGGCACCGTTGGCCGTGCCTATGTCGAATTCATGGAGCGCGAAGGTTTAAGCGCGGCGGGTCTTGAGGCCGAATATGCCCAATTCCGGACATCCTATCCCGATTTCGGCGATGTGGTTGAACGTTATGGCGACCGTTTGCGCGATACCCATGACATGCTGCACATCCTCACCGGATATGGCCGTGACGCGCTGGGTGAACAATGCGTGCTTGGCTTTACCTATGCGCAAAACCACAATCTGGGCGTTGGCTTCATTGCTTATGCCGGCGGGCTGGAACTGAAATATCGCGTCGCGAAATCCGCGCCGATTATGAAAGCCGTCTACGAAGGCTATCGCATCGGCAAAGCGGCGAAGAACATTGCGCAGGAAGATATCGCAGCCTTGTTACGCGAGCCTCTGGCCGATGCACGCAAGCGTTTGGGGATCGCAGAGCCGGTGACGTACAAAGCCGCGCATGCCGCGATGCGTTCAGGCGGCATTGATCCCTATAATCTGCTGGCACCTGCCGTTTAACGCCTACTTCGGCTGAAGCGGAAGGCTGGCGGAAAGCCTTAGCTTTCCATCCAGTCCTTGAAGAAGCTTTCATGTGCGTTGCGCAATGTTGCGATGGGCACGTCAAAGCCCGGCCCTGCGACTGACGTTCCGCCAACCGTACCGATCCGCGTCATCGGAATGCCTGCGGCCTGTATTTGGTCGGCAGCGGCGCTGGTCACAATATAGCGCGCCTGATCTTCGCCAAACGCCGTGAAGGCGTCGCCGATTTCTTCGAGTGCACATCCCTTGCCACTGGCCAACGCCATTTCGGTCAAGGCTACGAGCAAACCACCGTCGGCAACGTCATGCACCGCATTAACCTTGCCGTCTTGAATGAGTTGGCGGACAAATTCCGCGTGCGCGCGTTCTTGGCCGAGGTCGACCGATGGTGCGGCGCCGTCTTCACGGCCATGCAGTTCGCGCAGCCATAAGGACTGGCCCAGATGCCCATTATTATGGCCAATGACGAAGATGCCGTCGCCGTCGGTTTTGAACCCAATCGTCGCCATCTTGCCGACGTCTTCAAGTACACCCACGCCGCCAATGGCTGGGGTCGGCAAAATCGCGCTGCCACCGCCGGTGGCCTTACTTTCATTGTAGAGCGACACATTGCCCGACACGATTGGGTAATCGAGCGCGCGGCACGCGTCGCCCATCCCTTCGAGGCAGCCAACAATTTGCGCCATGATTTCTGGCCGTTGCGGGTTGGCGAAGTTGAGGCAGTTGGTAATCGCAAGCGGCGTTGCGCCGACCGCGCTGATGTTGCGATAGGTTTCGGCAACCGCTTGCTTGCCGCCTTCATACGGGTCAGCATAGCAATAACGCGGGGTGCAATCGGTGCTCATCGCCAGTGCGCGGTTGGTGCCGTGAATACGCACGACCGCTGCATCACCGCCCGAAAGCTGCGCCGTGTCGCCGCCGACCTGGCTATCATATTGCTGCCAAATCCACGCGCGTGATGCGATGTCCGGGCTTGCCATCAGCTTAAGCAAATCGGCGCCTAGATCTTTGCTGGCAGGAACATCGCCAAGCGGTTTGACGTTGGCCCATGCCTTATATTCTTCCTTCGACGCCGCTGGGCGGTCATACAAGGGTGCGTCTTCGGCCAATGGTCCAAGCGGAATGTCGCAGACGACTTCGCCCTTCCACGTCAGCACCATATGGCCCGTATCGGTGACTTCGCCGATGACTGCGAAATCGAGTTCCCATTTGTCGAAAATTGCTTTGGCAAATTCTTCACGGCCGGGTTTGAGCACCATGAGCATACGCTCCTGGCTTTCCGACAGCATCATTTCATAGGGCGTCATGCCCTCTTCGCGGCACGGCACCTTGTCCATGTCGAGGATGATGCCGGCCTTGCCATTGGTCGCCATTTCAACGCTTGAGCTGGTCAGGCCAGCCGCGCCCATATCCTGAATCGCGACAATCGCGTCCGACGCCATGAGTTCAAGGCATGCCTCAATCAGCAGCTTTTCGGTGAATGGATCACCGACCTGAACCGTCGGGCGCTTTTCTTCAATGTCTGCGCCGAAATCCGCCGATGCCATGGTCGCGCCATGAATACCGTCGCGGCCAGTTTTGGATCCGACATAGACGATGGGGTTGCCAAGGCCAGTTGCGGCCGAATAGAAAATCTTGTCCTGATCCGCGACGCCAACGGTCATTGCGTTGACGAGGATGTTGCCATCATAAGCCCGGTGGAAATTGGTTTCGCCGCCCACGGTGGGCACGCCAACACAATTGCCATAGCCGCCAATGCCCGCAACCACGCCCTGCACAAGATGCTTCATCTTGGGATGGTCCGGGCGTCCGAAGCGCAGGGCGTTCATATTCGCCACAGGGCGCGCGCCCATTGTGAACACGTCGCGCAAGATGCCGCCAACGCCCGTCGCCGCCCCCTGATAGGGTTCGATGTATGACGGGTGGTTGTGCGATTCCATTTTGAAGATCGCGGCAAGCTTACTGCCGTTCGGGCCTTCGCCAATGTCGATTACGCCGGCATTCTCACCGGGGCCGCAAATGACCCAAGGTGCCTCGGTCGGCAGTTTCTTCAAATGGATGCGTGACGATTTGTAGGAACAATGTTCCGACCACATCACCGAAAATATGCCGAGTTCAACCATGTTGGGCACGCGGCCCATGGCGTGCAAAATGCGCGCATATTCTTCTTCATTGAGACCGTGGTCGGCGACGATTTGGGGCGTGATTTCAGACATGAAACGGCCTTAGCGATGCGGCGATTTTTGTGCCACATAAAATAAATGGGCGCTGGTATTGCTACCAGCGCCCACTGCGTCTGATTTTGGAAGTCCTTGGCCACTAGGGCCATTTTTTCCGCTTTCTGACGTCCGGTTCCCCAATCTGACCCGAAAGTCATTTCAGTTCACCTTGGTACTTTGGGTATCCTATCTGGCGTTGCTTTTCTTGCGATCGGCCGCACATGATATTCGTTTTCTTCGTACCCACCGCCTCTGCCACATTCCCAGTCTTGCGACCGATTGCCTGCGGATTTGGTGATCCTGCACCCACTCCGGTCCGCTCTGCTTTCCCGTTTCCGGTTCCACTTTGCGTCTTAGCCTGTCTGCCTGATGACTTAAAGGTCTCATGCTTTTCGAGTCGCACAAAGCGGCAAATGCCAAGTTATCCACAGGCGGGCCACTTCGCGGTGGACAATATGGAGAACAACTTTTTGGGCAAAACAGAAACGGCCTCCACGCAGTGCATGGAGGCCGTAATATTGTCCGGGGGCGAGGGAGAGAGGAGGAGGAGAGCCGCCCGGTCAATCTGTATTTCGGCAATCGCTTGCCGTTGAAGCGCAGATAGGGACGGCGCGTTTATGCTGCAATTGCGAAAAGAATAGGGCAAGTTGCATGTTTTGCAACTCACCCTATTTTCCTCAGAAATGCGTCAAATGCATTCGAATTCAGGTGTAAAAATAGCCGTTAAGGCGCAATTCCATTACCCGGAAGCGATGCGTTGACGATGCCGCCGTCGCACGCAATTGTCTCCCCAACGATATAATCGCCAGCACGCGCCGCCAAGAAAATCGCGAGTCCCGCCATATCTTCAGGTGTACCGATGCGTGGGAACGGGATATTTTTGCCGACCGCATCGGCATGGTCACGCGCCGCTTTGTTCATGTCCGACTGGAACGCGCCCGGCGCAATGCCCGACACAAGGATATTGTCCTTGACCAACTCAGCGGCCAAACGGCGGGTCAGGTGAATGACCGCAGCCTTTGATGCCTGATAGCTGTAGGTTTGCCATGGATTGATGCGCAGGCCGTCAATCGACGCGATGTTGATGACCTTGCCGGGACGATCAAATGTCGCGGCCGCTTTCAATTGCGGATGCAAAGCTTGCGTCAGGAAGAACAAGGATTTGACGTTCAGGTCCATCACGCGGTCCCAGCCGGCTTCGGGGAATTGACCAAAATCGGCGCCCCATGCCGCACCTGCATTGTTCACCAGAATGTCGACCTTTTCCTCACGCTCGGCAATTTGTGCCGCGAGTGAAAGGCAACCGTCAACCGTCGACAGATCGCAAGGCAGGCCAATGACCTGATTGCCAAACTCGGCAACGGTTTCTTCGATTTGGTCGACCTTGCGCGCGCTGATGTACACGCGTGCCGCGCCTGCTTTCAAATAGCCTTCGACAATCATCTTGCCGATGCCCCGCGATCCGCCGGTGACCAGGGCAACGCGGCCATTGAGGTTGAATAAAGTTTGAATTTCCATGTCTAATCCTTTGCACAAAATAAGCAGTATTAACCGTAGCCCTGAGCAGCTGTCGCAAAGCGACTGCGTCCGTCGAAGGGTGCCAACCAGCGGTTGCGCAGACCTCTCAACGCCCTTCGACTTTCGCCAAGGCTGCGCCTTGACGGCTCAGGGCTACGGTTCTTTTTTCCAATTCGTCTCAATAACCGTTCATCGTCGCCACGCGGTCTGCGTGATAATATGCATCGCCGAAAAATTCGTTCAGCCCGCGGTCGCGCTTCATATAGAGGCCGATGTCATATTCATCGGTCATGCCGATGCCGCCGTGCATTTGAACGCCTTCGCGTACCGCAAGATTGCAGGCGAGGCCGGCTTTCGCCTTGGCCGCCGCAACATACAGTTCCGCCTTGGCATGGCCTTCATCCATTAACGATTGCGCCTTCAGCACAATCGAACGCGCGCCTTCCATTTCACCATAAAGATGCGCGGCGCGGTGCTGAAGCGCTTGGAACTCGCCAATGACGCGGTCGAACTGCTTGCGGGTTTTAAGATAATCGAACGTCATGTCCATTGCGCCTGTGCCAACGCCGACCATTTCGGCGGCTGCACCAACGCGGCCAGCGTCCAACATCTTGGAAAGCACAGCCCAGCCGCCGTCAACGTCACCAATGACAGCGTCGGCATTCACCTGAACGCCCTCGAGTTTCACATGCGCGGCCATTGCGGAATCGACCAAACGTGCCGCCTCCATCGACAGGCCCGCCGCGTCCTTGTCGACGGCGAACAATGTCAGGCCGTCGGTCTCTCCCACCGCGCCTGCGGTCCGTGCAGCAACGATCAGCATGTCCGACGACGTGCCTTGCACGACAAATTGCTTGTGTCCGGTCAGTTTGAAGCCATTGCCACTGCGTTCGGCAACGCAGGCAATTTTTTCGGGCCGGTGCTTTACGCCTTCTTCAATCGCAATGCCGATAACCGTTTCGCCCGCCAAAATGCCGGGAAACCAGCGGTCACGCATCGCCTTGTCGGCCAGTTTCAACGCCTCAACAGCGGCAACCGATGTCGTCAGAAATGGCGAAGGTGACAGGTTTCGGCCAATTTCTTCCAGCACGATTCCAGCCTCAATCTGGCCCATGCCCATGCCACCTTCAGCCTCGGGAATAAGGATGCCGGTGAAGCCCATTTCGGCAAACTGCTTCCACAGGCCATGGCTGAAACCATCCTTGCAACCCATGTCGCGAAATTTGCGGAAATGGGTGACGGGGGCTTCGCTCGCCATGAAATCACGCGCGCTCTCGCGCAGCATGTTCTGGTCGTCGTTCAATGTCATCGCCATGGTCTTAAGCTCCCGGCATTTCGAGGATGCGTTTGGATACGACGTTCAGCATGACTTCGCTGGTGCCGCCTTCAATCGAGTTCGCTTTGGTCCGCAACCAATTGCGGGCCTTTGACCCGCCGTTGGAACGTTCGCTCTCCCATTCCAGCGCCTGCGTTCCGCCAATCGACATCACCAGTTCGTTGCGCTTTTTATTCAGCTCGGTCCCGACATATTTCATCAGGTTGGAATAAGCAGGGTGCGCCTTGCCGGTTTTCCATTCGTCCATGAACCGTTCGCCATGCGCACGGAATGTCAGATTCTCGACATCGAACAATGCCATTTGTGCGCGCAGCACGGGTTCTTCGGTCAATACAGCCTTCATCGCCGCACCGATGGAAGTTACGCCGCCATCGCCGCCCATGCCCGAGATCATCTCGCGCTCATGCCCCAGCAGATATTTCGCAACATCCCATCCGCGGTTCAATTCGCCAACGATCTGATGCTTGGGCACCACGACATTGTCGAAGAATGTTTCGCAGAACGGCGAGTTACCCGAAATCAACTTGATGGGCTTGGTCGTAACGCCGGGCGTTTCCATGTCGAACAACAGGAAGCTGATGCCCTGATATTTGTTGGTCTTGTCGGTGCGCACGAGGCAGAAAATCCAATCCGCCTTGTCCGCATAGGACGTCCAGATTTTCTGGCCATTGACGACCCAATGATCGCCCTTGTCTTCGCCAAAGGTCTGCATCGATACAAGGTCACTGCCTGAGCCGGGTTCGGAATAACCCTGGCACCAGCGGATTTCGCCGCGCGCGATCTGGCCCATATAATGCACTTTTTGCTCTTCGGTGCCGAACTTCAGCAAGGCTGGGCCAAGCATCCATATGCCAAAGCTGTTCAGCGGCGAACGACAACCAAGCTTTGCCATTTCCTGACGCAGGACTTTGGTTTCCTGCGGGCTAAGGCCTGCACCACCATAAGCTTTGGGCCAATCGGGCACGGTATACCCCTTGGCCACGCAGCGTTCGAGCCACAGCTTTTGCGCTTCTGACTGAAACACAAAATTGCGTCCGCCCCAGCAGACATCTTCGTCACCCTTTGCAGGCGTGCGCATTTCAGCTGGGCAGTTTTCCTCCAGCCAGGCGCGCGCTTCGGCGCGGAAAGTTTCAAGGTCGGACATCATGCTCTCCTATTTTAATTGCGTGATGAATTTTTGGGCGGTCACGCGCAGAAACGCAAGCGCTTATCGGTGAGCAAAGCATGCCGTAACGTCATTTGCATCGCGATTGACAGGCCGAGAAGCGGGCCTAGCATGAAGGCAGGAAACAGGAGAGAAACAACGTGCGATTCGACGGAAACACTACCCTTTCGCGCAGCTTCATTTAACTTTCCATGACCCAAGCAGTCCCACTTCCCCGATCGTTGAAGGTCATGCATGGTCTAGGCTCGGTAGCCTATGGCGTGAAGGACAATGGCTTTTCGGTTTTTCTGCTGATTTTTTATAATCAGGTGCTGGGCATTGATGCAGGGCTTGTCGGCACTGTCATTATGGCTGCGCTGATTTTTGATGCCTTCGCCGACCCGATCATTGGTGAGCTGTCCGACCGCACGCAAAGCAAATGGGGCCGCCGCCTTCCATGGTTGTACGGTGCCGCAATCCCGCTCGGCATTATCTGGCTGCTGCTATGGCACCCGCCCGAAATGGGGCAGACCGGAACGATCATCTGGTTGTTCTGCACCGCGGTATTGGCGCGCACATTGGTTGCGATGTGCGAAGTGCCGTCGATTGCTTTGGTTCCGGAACTGACCGGCGATTATGACGAACGCACGCGATTGATGCGGTACCGTTTTCTGTTTGGCTGGGCCGGCGGCTTGCTGATGCTGATTTTCGCCTATGGCATTTTCTTTACCGGTGAAAAGGGTGTGAGCGACCCCGCCGGCTATGACTCGCTATCATCATGGGGCGCGTTGATGATGACGGGCGCTGTGCTGATTTCAGCATTAGGCCAGCACCGCCATGTTGCGAAGCAATCCCCCCCTGCTCCGCGCGGCGCAGGCCTTGGCCATGCGCTTGCCGAGGTGAAGGCAACCCTTTCCAACAAAGCTTTCCTCTGGCTGGTATCGGCCGCTTTATTTGCCCTTATCAATCAGGGCCTCACCTTTGCGCTCAGCAACTATCAACTCGCGTTTCTGTGGCAGCTACAGCAGATGGAAATGCTCTATTACGCGCTTCTCCTGTTCGGCACGGTTATTGTGGCATTCTTCATTGTTCCGCCGCTGTCTGCGCGCCTTGGCAAGAAAAACGGCGCTATCCTGCTTGCCCTGTTTTCGCTCAGCTTCAACACCGCTTTGTACGCCAGTTGGCTGCTTGACCTTGTGCCCGGTGGGCCATCGGACCCGTCGGTCGCATTCATGTTTTCCTTCCTTATATTTTCCAACAGCACCGCCATCGGCATGATGATGCTGACATCGTCGATGATGGCCGATGTGGTCGAGGCATCGCAGCAAGAAACGGGCAGGCGTTCCGAAGGTCTGTTTTTCGCAGGCTATTTCTTCATGCAGAAATGCGCCGTTGGTATAGGCACCTTTGCCGCTGGCATGATATTGAGCTTTGCCCAGTTCCCGCAAAATGCAAAGCCGGGCCAAGTGGACGTCGCTGTCCTTGATGGGCTCGCTTTATATTATATGGGCGTAGTGGCCGTCCTTGGAATTAGCGGCGTTCTTATCCTGCGGCATTTCCCAATTTCGCGTGAAAGTCATAATGAACGCTTGCGCGCCTTGAACACATCGGCAGAGTCTGCCAGTTAACTATTCAATTAAATATGGAAGAGGAACTGAGTCATGAATTTCGATCTCACCGACAAACAAACTTACTGGCGGGACCGCATTCGCGACCATAACGAACGCTTCCTGCGTCCGCGCGTTGCCGATTATTACGCCGAACAGGCCGTGGGCGACCGTTGGAAAGTGCTTCAGGTCGTTGAAGAGGAAAAGGCACGGGCGAAAGCCGCTGGTCTTTGGAACCTGTTCATGCCGCCAACGTCGGGCCGCGTGCATGTCGATGACAGCGTCCATTTCGATGGCCCCGGCCTCACCAACATGGAATATGCGCTGTGCGCCGAAGAAATGGGCCGCATCGGTTTTGCATCCGAAGTGTATAACTGCTCCGCGCCGGACACCGGCAATATGGAAGTGTTCCTGCGGTACGGTACGGCAGAGCAAAAAGAAAAGTGGATGATCCCGCTGATGAACGGCGAAATCCGTTCGGCCTTTTTGATGACCGAGCCAGCCGTTGCGTCGTCAGATGCAACCAACATCGAAACATCGATTCGCCGTGAAGGCGACGAATATGTCCTGAATGGCGTTAAGTGGTGGTCGTCAGGTGCGGGCGACCCGCGCTGCAAAATCGCGATTGTCATGGGCAAGACCGATTTCGAAGCGAAGCGTCATGCGCAGCAATCGATGGTGCTGATGGAACTCGACTCGCCCGGCGTTAAAATCCTGCGTCACCTTCCTGTGTTCGGATATGACGATGCGCCGCATGGCCATATGGAAATCGAATTGAAGGATGTCCGAATTCCCGCATCGAACATGTTACTGGGCGAAGGCCGCGGCTTCGAGATCGCGCAAGGGCGCCTTGGACCTGGCCGTATTCACCATTGCATGCGCACCATCGGCACCGCCGAAGAAGCGCTGGAGAAAATGTGCAAGCGCCTGCAGTCGCGCGTTGCTTTCGGCAAGACCGTTGCCGAACATAGCGTGTGGGAAGAACGCATTGCCCGTGCCCGTATCGACATTGAAATGACGCGTCTGCTTTGCCTCAAGGCTGCGGACATGATGGACAAGGTCGGCAACAAGGCAGCGGCTGCGGAAATCGCGATGATCAAGGTGCAGGCACCGAACATGGCGCTCAGCATCATCGACAATGCCATTCAAGCACATGGCGGCGGCGGCGTGTCCGACGATTTCGGTCTGGCGTCAGCATGGGCGCATCAGCGCACCTTGCGTCTCGCCGATGGTCCGGATGAAGTGCACGCACGTGCCATTGCCCGTATGGAATTGGGCAAACATGGCGGCCGCGGCAAAGAAGGCATGTCGAGCGGTGACATGGGGGCAACACGGTGAAGGCTGCCGTCCTGATCGAAGCGGGCAAACCGCTTCAGATTGAACAGATCAATATTTCGAACCCCGGGCCGCATGAGGTGCTTATCCGCACTGCGGCCTGCGGGCTTTGCCATAGCGATCTGCATTTCATCGAAGGCACATATCCGCACCCCCTGCCCGCGATTCCCGGCCATGAGGCCGCGGGCATTGTTGAGGCCGTGGGCAGCGAAGTGCGCACCGTTAAGGTCGGCGACGCCGTTGTCACCTGCCTGAGCGCATTCTGCGGCCATTGCGAATATTGCGTCTCTGGCCGGATGTCCCTGTGCCTTGGCGGCGACACGCGGCGCAAGCCCGGCGAAGCCCCGCGCCTGACACGCCCCGATGGCAGCATCGTCAACCAGATGCTGAACCTGTCGGCTTATGCCGAAATGATGCTGGTGCATGAACATGCGTGCGTTGCGATTAACCCTGAAATGCCGCTTGATAAGGCATCGGTCATTGGCTGTGCTGTCACCACAGGTGCAGGCACCATTTTCAACGCCTGCAAAGTAACGCCCGGTGAAACCATTGCCGTTATCGGCTGCGGCGGCGTTGGCCTTGCAACGATTAACGCGGCGAAAATTGCCGGTGCGGGCCGCATCATTGCGGCTGACCCTATGCCCGAAAAGCGTGCACTGGCGATGAAGCTCGGTGCAACCGATGTCATTGACCCAATGGATGCTGATGCAGCCAAGCAAATTCAGGAATTGACCAAGGGCGGCGTTGATCATGCGATTGAAGCTGTCGGTCGTCCGGCCTCGGGTGAGCTTGCCGTCAAGTCGCTGAAGCGCGGTGGGACAGCAACGATACTGGGCATGATGCCGCTGCAGCATTC
>JAJTEF010000026.1 GCA_021300355.1 Sphingomonadaceae bacterium
CATCTTCCAGTCCATCGACGTGTCGAGCATGGTATTGAAATATTCGGCCACAGACACCGCGACATTGGTCCCCGCGTCAACATGGGTTTGCAGGTTGGGAAGCGAGAATTTCTCGCGGAACATATAGTTCAGCGCCCATGATGGATGGATTGCGTAGCTCAGCACCGATGCAGGTGTAAATCGCGGCGGCGAGGTGAACCCACTGCGCAGGCAGCGTTCCCGGTTGCCCGATACGATCGTATCGACGGTTAACGCGATGGCATCAAATTTCGCGGCTTTGCAACGTTCGATCATCGACGCGTTCAGGCCTTCGTCTTTGTGGATATACAGCTGAAACAGTTTTGGCGTCTTGATGCGTTCGCCGACTTCCTCGATGCTCACCGTGGCAAGCGAGGAAATGCCGAACCATGTGTTAAACTGTTGCGCCACAGCGGCAACGGCACGTTCACCTTGCCAATGGAATAAGCGTTGCAACGCGGTCGGCGATAGCATGAGCGGCATGGAAATGTCTTTGCCCATGACACGAACGCTCGTGTCGATATCAGAAACGCCCGCGAGCACATTGGGCACAAGGTCGCAGTCGTCGAACGACGCACTGTTGCGACCTTTCGTCCGCTCATCATCGGCAGCGCCGTCGATATAGTTGAAAATAGGCGACGGCAGGCGCGCCTTCGCCAGCTGGCGAAAATCGGCGACATTATGACAATCATTCAAACGCATGCGACGCTTATGACAGGCCTTTTATATAATTGCACCTATTTGGTCTTGGCATTCTGCCATATTGTCCTGCACCAACATTGCGTTTAGCGATGTTCAGCACAAATAACGTCCATCCCTAATGCAAAGGCTATCTCGCATGTTCCTCCAAGGCAAAACGGCGCTCATTACCGGTTCAACATCTGGCATTGGATTGGGCTATGCGCGTGCACTGGCGGCCGAGGGTGCCAATGTGATGATCAACGGTTTCGGTGATGCGGATGCCATACAAGGCTATGTCGCGGAACTCGCCGCTGCAAGCGGTGGCAAAGCACTCCATTCTGGCGCGGATATGATGAAGCCAGATGAAATCAGGGCGATGGTCGCTGAATGTGCCGAGAAACTGGGATCGCCCGATATTTTGATCAACAATGCGGGTATCCAGCATGTCGCGCCGGTTGATGAATTCCCGGAAGACAAGTGGGACGCAATCATGTCGATCATTTTGTCGTCCGCATTTCATACCACAAAAGCTGCTTTGCCCGCGATGAAGGCAAAGGGGTGGGGCAGGGTCATTAACACCGGTTCGATGCACAGCCTTGTCGCGTCACCGTTTAAGTCGGCGTATAATGCGGCAAAACACGGCCTCGCCGGCTTTAGCAAGACTGTTGCGCTTGAGGTCGCGACGCAAGGCATAACCGTCAACAATATCTGCCCGGGATATGTGTGGACGTCATTGGTTGAAAACCAGATTCCCGACACGATGAAGGCACGCGGGTTGACGCGCGAACAGGTCATCAACGATGTGTTGCTGGCGAACCAGCCGCAGAAAAAATTTGTTCAGGTTGAACAATTGGCGGCATTGGCGGTGTTCCTATGCAGGGATGAGGCCAGCGCGATTACCGGAACGAACCTATCGGTTGATGGTGGCTGGACTGCCCAGTAAACCCTCGATTCTGGGTTCACTGCGTAAGGGCGCACCAGTCTCCGTGTCCCCATCTTCCTCGTCTAGGGCGGGAGCGTCCGGCATGCTAAATACCGGCGGTGTATAGCCAATTTTGTTCTTTTGGGGTGCGTCCGGATTTTCTCTGTCGGATCGCGGAGATACGCCAAATGGCAACCCGAAATCAGCTTGAATTGGCCGGCCGTCAATCGATGGCGTGCCGGTTATAAATCCAACAGTAACCTCGGAATCGAATGAAACGGGCGGCGGAGATGGCGGTGGAGAGGGTGGCGGTGCTGTTGGCTCGGGCGGCGGCGCGTTAACTTCTGCGGTCGTGCCATCTGCGGCTTCGTGGGGCGCAATGGGATTGCCCTGCGGAATGACCACGGTGATGAACCCGGTGACCGACAGAACCCCAAGCAAGATTTTTAGTGTATTATCCACGCGCCCCAGCCTGTTTGGTTGCAAGGGGGATATACCAACGGCCTTAAGAAAATATTAGCGACAATGCGTTGGCCCACAGAAAAAACCGCCGACATTGCTGCCGGCGGTTAGGTGTTTTCCTCCCCAGGAAAACTCGTAAAATATATGCGCGCTTATTTGCCGCCTGCGCTCCCCAAACGGTGGTAGAGGCGGGCAAATTTAATCGATTCTGGCTGATCCTTTATCGCTTCCAGATAGTGGACCAAGGCTTGCCTCAAAAGCGTGAGGTCCTCGGTCGACAAAACGGCGCGTGCACGTGCTGGTTCGCTCATGGATTCACCTTTCTTACGCTGCGTTGCTGAACTGGTTCATGGTATTGTCTTTACCACCGGCCTTGAGCGCGGCTTCGCCAGCGAAATATTCCTTATGCTCGTCGCCAATGTCGGAACCCGACATGTTCTGGTGCTTAACACAGGCGATACCTTGGCGGATTTCCTTGCGTTGGACGCCGGCAACATATCCGAGCATCCCCATTTCGCCGAAATAATCCTTCGCCAGATTGTCCGTGCTCAATGCTGCGGTGTGATATGTTGGCAAGGTGATCAGGTGGTGGAAAATGCCCGCACGCTTTGCAGAATCGCGTTGGAAATTCTGGATCCACATATCGGCTTGTGTACCCAATTCTGTTTCATCATATGATGCGCTCATCAGGTTTGCACGGTCGTAAGCCGACACGTCCTTACCTTCTGCGGCCCAGGCGTCGAATACCTGCTGACGGAAATTGAGCGTCCAGTTGAAACTTGGCGAGTTGTTATAGGCCAATTTGGCGTTGGGAACGACTTCGCGGATACGGTCGACCATGCCGGCAATCTGTTCAATGTGCGGCTTTTCAGTTTCAATCCAGATAAGGTCGGCGCCATTCTGCAGCGATGTGATGCAATCCAACACGCACCGGTCTTCGCCTGTTCCTGAACGGAATTGGAAAAGGTTCGAAGGCAAACGCTTTGGCTTCAAAAGCTTCCCATTGCGGTTCAGGATGACATCGCCATTCTGCGCTGTGCTTGGGTCGATTTCTTCGCAATCGAGGAAGCTGTTGTACAAGTCGCCTAGGTCGCCAGCTTCTTTCGATACCGCGATTTGCTTGGTAAGGCCTGCACCCAAGGAGTCCGTGCGCGCAACGATGATGCCATCAGGAACGCCCAGTTCGAGAAACGCGTACCGGCAGGCACGAATTTTCTGCAGAAAATCTTCGTGCGGGACGGTGACTTTGCCATCTTGGTGGCCACATTGTTTCTCGTCCGAAACCTGATTTTCGATCTGCAGGGCGCATGCGCCCGCTTCGATCATTTTCTTGGCCAGAAGATAGGTTGCTTCGGCATTGCCAAAGCCGGCGTCGATGTCCGCGATGATCGGCACGACGTGCGTTTCATGGTTTTCGATTTTGGCGAGTGCCTGCGCTTCCTTGGCGGCGTCATTCGCTGCGCGAGCGTCATCAAGGTCCTTGAACAGAAGGTTGAGCTCACGGCTGTCCGCTTGACGCAGGAATGTGTAGAGTTCGACGATAAGCGCAGGGACGCTCGTCTTTTCATGCATAGATTGGTCGGGTAATGGGCCAAACTCGCTGCGCAGCGCCGCAATCATCCAGCCCGACAGGTAAAGATAGCGCTTCTTGGTTGTGCCGAAATGCTTCTTGATCGAAATCATCTTCTGCTGCGCAATGAACCCGTGCCAGCAACCCAACGACTGCGTGTATTGCGCGGGGTCAGCATCATAAGCCGCCATGTCTTCGCGCATAATTTTTGCGGTGTAGCGGGCAATGTCGAGGCCCGTCTGGAAACGGTTTTGCAACTGCATACGCGCCACGGACTCTGCGCTGATCGAGTCCCAAGTGCCATTATTCGCGGCAATGTGCGTGCTGTTTTCAGCAATGAGCGACTGGTACGACATTTACAATTCCTTCGGTAACCTGATTTATGGCTGCAGATATGCGGTTGTAATGGCCAAAGGACGAGTCTATTTTGTAATATTTGTTGTGTTATGGTGCAGATAATCTAAAGCATAATTGTAAATCTGTAATATAACTTACAAGGCGCTGCCATGAGTGAACAAAAGCTATTTGCCGGTCACGCCGTCCGCAGAATCCGTCGTGCAAACGGACTGACACAAGGGGCAATGGCGGATGTGCTCACAATATCCGCGTCTTACCTAAACCTGATTGAGCGCAATCAACGTCCGCTCACGGCCACCTTGTTGCTGAAGCTCGCGCAGTCATATGACTTCGACCCACGCACACTGACTGGGACAACACCCGGCGGTGGCGTTGAGGCCATTCGCCGCCGGTTGAGCGATCCCATGTTTGCAGATCTGTCGGTCGACCGAACACAGGTGGAAGAATGGATTGCAGCCAGCCCTGACGCAGCCGAAGCTTTTGCCCGCGCGTTCGACCGTTTGTCTGGCGGTTCGCATGGCGGAGCGGGCACCTTGCAAGGCGGCGCAAGCATTGAACCTGAATCCATCGCATCGGCGCGGCGCGAGATTGAGCGATGGCGCAACCATTTTGCGGATTTGGACTCGCAAGCTGAAAACCTCGCGGATGAACTGCGCCTCACCAACGCGGACCTGTATGGCGCGATTACCGAACGTCTGCGCGTGAAGCATCAGCTGTCGATACGGATATTGCCGTTTGACGTAATGCCCGACCGATTACGCCGGTTGGACCTCCATGCGCGGCAATTGCAGCTGTCGGAGCTATTGGACCCAGCAAGCCGCACATTCGCCGCCGCCTTGCAACTTGGTATGTTGGAGGCAAAGGCGGAGATTGAGGCCCTCGTTTCCGGCGCCTCCTTCACCGAACGGGCAGGGGAGCGTCTCTACCGACGCCATTTGCACAGCTATTTCGCCGCAGCCGTCATGATGCCCTATGCACGTTTCCTGCGCGCTTGCGAGGCGACTGGCTATGATCTTATCTTGCTGCAACGCCGGTTTGGTGCGGGCTTTGAACAAGTCGCGCACCGCCTAACGACTTTGCAGAGGGTTGGGCAACGCGGATTGCCATTTTTCATGCTGCGGATCGATCGGGCGGGGCAGAGCAGTAAGCGTTATGCCGGGGCGAGCGCATCACCGTTGGTGGAAACCGACCGCCGATGCCCCTTGTGGCACGTGCACAACGTTTTTGCACGACCGGGCACACTGATGCCGCATCTGGTTGAGCTGGAGGACAAAAGCCGCTGGTTCACGCTGTCGCGCACGGTGCACCCGCAAACCGCTGTGAGCGGCGGCGTTGAAGCTGAATTCGCCATTTGTTTGGGTATTGATGCCAAACTGGCGGCACCCTTGGCCGCGGCGCGGGGCTGGGATTTACGCGACGCGGCAGCAACGCCGATCGGATTGGGCTGTCCTGCGTGCACGCGATCGGACTGCCCGCAACGCAGCGCGCCGCCAGCGGGCAGGGTGCTGGTGTTTAATGAGCGCGAACGAGGGTTGTCGCCATTCGTATTCGACCGGACGGTTTAATTACATCAGCGCCGATCGAATATTGCGTGTGTCAGCCGTTGGTGAAGTCGTGCATGTTCAATTTCATGCAAAACATGTCACCGGACGTGACGGCCGACTGTAAAATTAATCGACACTTTACCATTGCCCTTTAGCAAAGCCGATATGGACGCGGCGCGATGATACGGCTTTTTAGGCATTACATGCCCTATGGGGTGCCGTTTCTGGCGCTAGATGGTCTCCTGCGGATCAAGACATCGGTCGCGCACGACAGTGATGGCAGCGTGTCCCATCAGGAGCCCGCATAAATGACCGAACATCGGCAAAAGCTGCTCATTGTGGAAGACGACCTTGATCTTCAGAAGCAACTCAAATGGTCATATGAAGGTTTCGACGTCTCTTGCGCGTCCAATCGAGAAGATGCGCTCGCCTTGCTGCGCGAAGTAGAGCCTGGCACCAAAATCATTGTCGTGTCGGGAGATGGCGCTCATGAAAGCGCGCTGCGTGCCATTTCGGCGGGTGCTTTGGTTTTTGGTCATAAGCCCGTAGATATTGACGAGCTTCACATGCTAGTTCGGCGCGCATTTCATGCGCGTGAGCGGGAGACGCAGAACGCATTATTGCAGCAACCCGATAGCGACGGTGCATTGTTGCTGGGAACAATACGCACCGCATCGCCAGAGATGATTAAGGTTGCCCGCACCATAGTGCGCATTGCACCCGCTGATATTTCGGTTTTGCTTTTGGGTGCGAGCGGCACGGGGAAAGAATTGCTGGCGCGGGGTCTGCACAATGCCAGCGGTCGGCGCGATAAGCCATTCGTCGCCATTAATTGCGGCGCTATACCTGAAAATTTGTTGGAATCCGAATTGTTCGGCCACGAAAAAGGTGCGTTTACCGGCGCGGTTAAAACGACCGAGGGCAAGATTGAGCTGGCACATGGCGGAACGCAATTTTTGGATGAAGTGGGCGACATCCCGTTAGCACTGCAGGTAAAACTGCTCCGTTTTCTACAGGAACGCAATATTGAGCGCATTGGCGGCCGCAAAGCCATTCAAGTGGATGTCCGCGTGGTCTGCGCCACCCATCGCAATCTCAGCCAGATGATTTCGGAACAAACATTCCGCGATGATTTATATTACCGATTGGCAGAGGTCACCGTCAACATTCCGCCGCTGGCCGCGCGCACGGGGGACGCAATTTTGTTGGCCAAGCATTTCACTAGCAAATTTGCACGCGAGATGAATCCGACGATTAAGGGCATGTCGACCGGCGCATTGGCAGCAATTGATGCATGGAACTGGCCGGGAAATGTTCGCGAACTTGAAAATCGCGTTAAGCGCGCTGTCATCATGGCAGAGGGAGCGTTTGTCACGGCGGATGACCTCGACTTGGGCGACGGGAATGCGGACGATCTGCAACTCAACTTGAAGGCCGCGCGCGAGGCGGCTGATCGCAAAGCGATTACGCGGGCTGTTGCGCGGACAGAGGGCAATATTTCCAACGCAGCAAAGCTACTGGGGATTAGCCGACCGACGCTGTACGATCTGCTGAAGCAATATGATCTAAATGTTTGATGGGAACTGATTACAGCAAAAGCCGCGTACAAAAAATCAGCTAAGCGCCAGTAATTCCGCCGGATCGATGCCGGCACGCTGCATTTGGGCTTTTACGTCAGGCCAAATATTGTGCATGAAATTATCGCGCTCGAAACTGCGCAGTTTTGAAATCGCGCCAGTTGCAACGAAAAGACCGACGCCGCGCTTAACGTCCACGAGCCCGCTGTCTTGAAATAGCTGATAGGCTTTAGCGACCGTCAACGGGTTCGCGCCTTGGTCAGCGGCAAATGCGCGAACCGAGGGCAACATGTCGCCTTCCTTATACGCACCGTCCAAAATGGCGGCGGCGATCACATCGCGCAATTTTAAATATACGGGTTTAACGTCATTCTTCATCACATACTTACTGCCATAATACAGTAGGTCGCGTCAAGGCAGCTATTTTAAGGCCATTGGCGAATGATATGCGTGGGGTCGGGGCGCGGCCGCTCTTCAAGAGGCAGGGCCGGGGACCCCATGAAGAATAGCCCCGCAATTTGCTCGTCGCCGGTACAAATCGCCTTGCGCACGCTGTCGTCGTATGTCGCCCAACCGGTAATCCAGCTTCCGACAAAGCCATGTGCATGCGCCGCATGCAACACATTCATGCCGACGGCGCCAACGCTGAGTTGCTGTTCCCACAAAGGAATTTTTGCGCTCGGCTGCGGCGCGTACACCAAAAGGACAAGCGTTGGGGCCATGCGCGACGGAGATACTGCTGCGTCAATCTGTGCAGGCCGCGCGTCGGGATTGGCAGCGGTGAATGCATGTGTGAGGAGATCAGCAAAGGCGCTGCGGTCGGTGATCTCGACAAAACGCCACGGAAATAGCTTGCCATGGTCGGGGGTACGCGTAGCGGTCTGCAATATGCGGTTAAGCGTGGCTTGGTCGGGAGCGGGTTCCACCATGTCGCGTGGTTTGCCAGACCTGCGGGTTTCGAGATAGCGGGTTACGGAGGAGAGGTCGTTGAACATTCCACTCCCTTCGACGAATTTTGACGGTATCCGCAATTAAATTCTTCACACGCGCAATTTTTTCGGTAGGTTCGCGGGCAATCGTTCCTTTCAATGGAACATCAAACATAACAGAAATGAGGGGTTTCGCTCGATGGCGACATCATACGCGCAAGATGGAGATGCAGCAGGGACATTCCTTGGCCATCCCAAAGGTCTTTTCGTCTTATTCTTTGCCGAAATGTGGGAGCGCTTTTCCTATTACGGAATGCGCGCACTGCTGATATTTTATCTGACAAAGCATTGGCTATTTTCGGATGAAAAATCGGGCGCCATTTATGGCGCGTACACGGCTTTGGTATATATCACGCCAGTGCTTGGCGGCTATTTGGCGGACCGATGGCTCGGACAGCGAAAAGCGGTGACATATGGCGCTGTATTGTTGACCTTTGGACATCTGCTCATGGGCTTTGAAGGCACGGGCGGACAAGATACTGCCTCGTTGAATATCTTCTGGCTTGCGCTGGCGTTCATTATCGTGGGATCTGGCTTTCTGAAGGCCAATATTTCCGTGATCGTCGGACAGCTCTATCCACGCACTGACGTCCGTCGCGATGGTGCATATACCATTTTCTACATGGGCATTAACTTGGGCGCGGCGCTGGGCGCATTGCTCTGCGGTTATCTCGGTGAGACCTATGGCTGGTCATATGGTTTTGGTGCTGCTGGCATCGGTATGTTGCTTGGCCTGATTGTATTTGTCGTATTCAAGCCTTTGTTGCTTGGACGCGGCGAACCCGCTGATCCCGCCGCTTTGAATAAGCCTGTGATGGGGCTTAAGCTGGAGTGGCTTTTGTATTTGGTCGGCTTGGTCGTCGTTGCCGCTTGCTGGTGGCTGGTACAAAATCAGGCTATCGTTGGGACGATGCTTGGTATCGCCGGTGCCATTCTGGTTGCTTATGTTTTGTGGACTGCTGTTCGCAAGCTTGAACCACATGACCGTGACCGCATTTTTGCGGCGATGTTCCTGATCATTGGTTCGATCCTTTTCTGGGCCTTGTTTGAACAAGCTGGATCGTCGCTCAATCTGTTTACGGACCGCCATGTCGATCGTGCTGGCGTTCCCGCATCAGTGTTCCAATCGTTGAACGCGATTTACATCGTCTTGCTTGCGCCGCTGTTTGCGTGGGCTTGGACCGCGCTTGGCCGCAAGGGGCTTGAACCTTCTGCACCGGCGAAGTTCGGTTTGGGTATTGTACAACTCGGAATTGGTTTCCTCGTTCTGGTCGCAGGTTCTGCTGCCGCGGGCGCGGACAGCATGGTTCCAGTGTTGTTCATTTTCCTCATCTACCTGTTCCACACGACCGGCGAATTGTGCCTGTCACCTGTAGGCCTAAGCGCCATGAACCGCCTCGCGCCTGCACATCTTGCGTCGTTGATCATGGGCACATGGTTCTTCGCGTCGGCTACCGGTAATTTCGTAGCGGGCCTCATCGCCTCTGCAACGGGTTCTGAAGCTGCATCCGGTGAAGGGGCTGGCCGCGAAGTCGTTATGGCTGTGTATAGCCAAATCGGCTGGATCGCGATTGGCGTAGGTGTTGCGGTTGTCGTAATCTCGCCGCTCATCAAGAAACTGATGCACCTCGACACCTTGCGTGATGACGGCAATCTTGAAGGTTAGGCAGAAGCAGGCGAAGCTGCTGCCGCTGGCATTCGCCCCACAAATTGGAGTTAAGTGATGGCAAAGTTTAATGCATTGCGCAGCGCATATCTTGTGCTGCCGCTGGCTCTTATGGCCTGTTCAAACGCGGAAGGCCCAAAGACGCTTTCTGCGGCACTTGTTGCAAAGCCGGTGGAAAAGGCACCTGTGCCGTTCCCGTCGACATATAAGGCATATCCCGGCGTTGCTACCGCCATCCGTAATGTCACCATTTATGATGGCGAAGGTGGCAAAATCGAAAATGGCGTGGTGTTCATTTCTGGCGGCAAGATTAGCAGCGTCGGTGGGCCGGACACTGCTATACCTTCGGGTACGGTGGTTGTGGACGGTGCAGGCAAGTTTGTGACGCCAGGCATCATCGATATCCATTCACATCTCGGGGATTATCCTACGCCATCGGTCGAAGCGCATAGCGACGGGAACGAAGCGACATCGCCGATTACGCCCGAAGTTTGGGCGGAACACAGCGTGTGGCCACAGGATCCAGGTTTTAGCCGCGCACTCGCCAATGGCGGCGTCACTGCGCTTCAGGTTCTGCCCGGATCGGCTAACCTGATGGGTGGCCGCTCCGTTGTCCTAAAGAATGTCTATGCGCGCACGGTGCAGGGTATGAAGTTTCCGGGCGCGCCGTACGGTATGAAAATGGCCTGCGGCGAAAACCCGAAGCGTGTTTATGGCAGCAAGGGGCGCATGCCCTCAACCCGCATGGGCAACATAGCCGTGAACCGTCAGACATGGATTAAGGCGCAGGATTACAAGAAAAAACGCGACAGCGGTAAGGAATATACCCGCGATCTCGGCCTTGAAACGCTTGCTGGTGTTCTGGATGGCGACATCTCGATCCAGAACCATTGCTATCGCGCCGACGAAATGGCGCTCGTTCTCGATATGGCGAAGGAATTTGGCTACAAGGTCTCGACATTCCACCACGCTGTTGAAAGCTACAAGATAGCTGATTTGCTGCGCGACAATGGCGTGTGTTCCGCCGTTTGGGCGGACTGGTGGGGTTTCAAGATGGAAGCCTATGACGCGATCCCTGAAAATGCCGCGATATTGCACAACACGGGCGCTTGTGTGGTCATTCACTCGGATGATGAAAACCAGATCCAGCGTCTGAACCAAGAAGCGGCAAAGGCGCAGGCCGATGGTCGCCGGATGGGTATCAATATCAGCGATGCTGAAGTCATCAAATGGCTGACATATAACCCTGCCAAGGCACTTGGCATTTCGGACAAAACCGGCAGCTTGAAGCCCGGTAAAATGGCCGATCTGGTGTTGTGGAATGGCAATCCGCTCAGCGTGTACGCACGGCCTGATAAGGTTTGGATTGATGGCGCGTTGATGTTTGATGCAAGTAACCCGAAAATACGCCCGGTCAGCGACTTTGAGCTTGGCCAACCCGGTGAAGGAGATGTGAAATGAGGCATTTCCTCTATGCTGCCGCCGCGCTTGCGGCTTTTGCGACACCCGTTTCGGCTGAAACGATAGCCATCACCGGCGGCCGCGTCGTGATTGGCGATGGTAGTGCACCTATTGAAGGCGGCACTGTGGTTGTCCGCGATGGCGTTGTCGTTGCTGCTGGTGCCGGTGTTGCAGTCCCGTCGGGCGCACGTCGCATCGACGCCGCAGGCAAATGGGTAACCCCCGGCGTTTTCGCGGGCTTTACCCGTCTTGGCCTTGCTGAAGTAGATGCCGTTAACGGCACGAACGACAAAAGCGGCGGTCGAAGCGGTTTCTCGGCCGCGATCGACGTTGCGCCTGCGATTGATCCGTTCCGGACGCCATTCGCGGTTAACCGTTCAGCGGGCGTAACGCGCGCAGTCGTTGCACCTGAAGGCGCCAATTCTATTTTTGCAGGGCAGGGGGCCATTGCGGATCTGGGCGCTGATAGTAATCCGGTTACCAAGGCACGTGCATTTCAGTTTGCCGAATTCGGTGAAGATGGCGCGGATGCCGCTGGCGGAAGCCGCGCTGGAACGCATCTGCATTTTCGCGCGATGTTGCGTGAAGCGCAGGATTACGCCGCAGGGCGTGGTACCTTTGATGATGATTTGCTGAAAGCAGAAGACGCCAAGGCTTTGTTATCGGTACTTCGCGGCGAAACGCGTCTTTTGATCCATGTCGAAGGCGCAAATGATATGCTTCGGCTCATTGAGTTGAAACGCGACTTCCCATCGATCAAAATGGTATTTGTTGGCGTAAGCGAAGGATGGCGGGTTGCACCGCAACTCGCGCAAGCCCGTATTCCCGTTATCGCGTCGGCGTTGAACGACTTGCCAGCATCGTTTGAAATGCTGGGTGCCACGCAGAGCAATATCGGTCGCATGAAAGATGCCGGTGTGCAGGTTGCCATTGGCATGATCAATGACCGCGATTCGCACCAATTGCGTTACACGACGCAATATGCAGGCAATATCGTAAGCCTTGAACGCGTACCCGGTGCGACTGGCCTGACATGGGATGAAGCATTTGCCGCGATAAGCTCGGTTCCGGCCAATATCATGGGTGTTGGTGACCGTTTGGGTAGCCTCAAGGCCGGCAAAGCCGCTGACGTCGTTGTTTGGGATGGCGATCCGCTTGAGCTGTCTTCTACGCCGACCACAGTGATCATCGACGGCGTCGAACAACCCCTGGGCAACCGGCAAAATCGACTGCGTGACCGCTATGCAAGGCCAACAGAAGGTGATTTGCCAAAGGCATATGATCGTTGATTTAATGGTCTGCGATTGAGCGAACATATCCGGCGGCGGGAGTAGAGGTTATGAGCGAATATGTCTTCTTGACTGCCGCGTCGCTATTGTTTGTCGGCAGCCATTTTCTCATGTCGCATCCTTGGCGCGCGGATATGGTCAGGAGATTCGGTGCAAACGGGTTTCTGGGGCTTTATTCGCTCGTCTCGTTCGCAACATTTGGCTGGATGCTTTTTGAATTTGGGCGAGTAGCAAAAGGTGATGTTCTGTGGCCAGCGAGTGACGCTGTTTGGATAGTTGCAAGCGTGCTGACTTTAGTCGCCGCTGTCTTGTTTTCCGGATCGTTCATTCGCAACCCGTCATTGCCGGGTGTGCCCGACACTATGGCGGGGCAAATACCCTCTGGCGTGTTTAAGGCAACCCGTCACCCGATGATGTGGGGCTTTGCACTGTGGGGCGTTGCGCATATCTTGGTCGCGCCGCGGATCGACAATTTCATTTTTGCCGGCAGCTTGGTTTTCCTCGCGCTGGTGGGTTCAAAGGCGCAGGAAATCAAGAAACGCAAGCTTATGGGCGCCGAATGGGACGGGTGGCTGGGCAGAACGCATTTCGCCATCCATCTCGTTGCCTTGTTTCAGGTCGGGATCGGTCCGTGGATTGCGGGCATAATCCTCTGGGCCGCCGCAACTTGGGCGCACCCATATTGGAATGTCGCTGGCGCTGGCCTGTTCCGGTGGTTTAGCCTTTAAAGCCGAACCATCCGCATGCCGCGTTCACCATAGCGCGGACCAGCAGTCCCGCCACGAGGAGCCGCTAAATCCAGTTTAGCAAGGTCGTCCACATCCAGCGTAACGTCAACCGCGCGTGCGCTATCTTCCATCGTCACGCGGCGCTTAAAGCCGGGGATTGGAACAATGTCGGTGCCTTGCGCCAATATCCAAGCCAGCGCGATTTGTGCATGTGACGCATGGTGCTTGGCCGCAATTTCACCCACGACATCGACAATAGCCAGATTTGCGGCAAAGTTATCACCCTGAAACCGCGGGTCCTGTCGCCGCCAATCATTGCCCGGCAGCTCGTCAAGGCTACGGAACGAACCTGTCAGGAAGCCGCGACCAAGCGGTGAATAAGGCACAAAGCCTATGCCAAGTTCGCGGCATGTTGGCATGATTTCGTCCTCGATATCGCGTTCCCACAGCGAATATTCGCTTTGCAGGGCAGAGATCGGCGCAACTGCCGCTGCACGGCGGAGCGTTTCGGGGCCTGCTTCGGACAGGCCGATATGCTTGATTTTGCCTTCGGTGATTAAATCCGCCATTGCACCGACCGTCTCTTCGATGGGAACAGCTGGGTCGACGCGGTGCTGATAATAGAGATCCAGGCAGTCGATGCCCAAGCGCTTCAACGTACCTTCGACCGCTGATTTTGCATTGGCTGGCGAGCCATCCACGCCGACGATATTTCCGGCATCGAATTTGAAACCAAATTTGCTGGCGATAACCAGTCCGTCGCGTTTGCCTTTGATAGCTTCGCCGACCAGTTCTTCATTTTGGAACGGGCCATAAATTTGGGCCGTGTCGAAAAAGGTTATGCCCATGTCGATCGCGCGATGGATCGTTTTGATTGCCTCATCGGGATCAGCATCTTGACCATAAATGATGTTGCCGCCTTTGATCATCGGCATACAACCGACGCCAATGGCGGAGACTTTCAGGCCGTGGCCAAGTTCACGATATTGCATGGGCGTTTTCCTTTTCGGGGGCTTCAATGGCGGTAGCGAGCGCAACGTCCATTTGCACATTGCCCGTTGTCCGGAAAATATCGGGCAGCGTTTCGACCGCGATCAACAAAGCGAGTGGTTCCACAGGAATGCCAAGCGCAATACATATTGGCGCGATTGAGGTCACAAAGCTGACCGTTCCGGGAAGGCTTACCGCGCCCATAGAGGTCAGTGCAGCGATGAAAATTGCCGCACCATAATCGAACGCGTCAAGCTCCACCCCAAACCAGTTTGCAACATAAAGCGCGACGGCAAGGTTCATTGCAGGGCCCGTGGCACGCAACAATGCCACCGCCATTGGTAACACCAAGCCGGCAGTAGACTCACGAACGCCCAACGCCTCTGACTTCTTCAACATCAACGGAAGGCTGGCCAAGGATGATTGTGTGGATACGGCAAAGGCTTGAACCGGCGCAATCTGACGGGCAAAATCTCGGAAGCGCACTTTGCCGGCAAAAACCGCAATTGGATAAGCAAACGCGCCGACGATGATGCCGACGATGGATACCGTGACGATATAATGCGCAACCGCGCCCAACGCGGCCAATCCGGATCGCGCGCCAACGACAAATGCCAACGCAAACACGCCGATGGGTGCGAGCTTTAGCACCCATTCAATGACGAGTATCATTGCGTCTGCAAGCGCGCTGAAAAATCCAGCCATGTGCGCCCGAGGCTCTTGCGCAAGCCGTGTCACGGCAAAGGCAAAGACGAGCGTGAAAATCAGAAGTGGCAAGATGGAGTCGCTTGCTGCGGCTGAAATTGGATTGGTTGGAACCAACGCAACGACGAAATCACGCAAACTTGGCTGTTCGGCTACCGCTGGCGCGGTTGTCAGCGCCGAGCGTAGAGCGGCGGCACTTTCTTGTGGCATGGGCCAAAGTGAAAGCACCATTGGCGTCAACAGCGCGCCCAATGCAGCCGACATGAACATCATCACGACGATCCAGCTGATGGTGCGCGCTGCCATCGGTCCGGCCCGCGCGGCTTCGGCGCTTTTGACTATTCCAGTGATAACCAATGCGACCACCAACGGAACAACAGTCATGCGAAGGCCGTTGAGCCATAATGTTCCTACAATATCGAGGATCAAATCCAGTTTTTCGCCAGCGGCAGGGAACTGCGCGGTCACGAAAATGCCGAGGGCAAGGCCAATAACAAGGGCGATAAGAATACGGGTAGCGTTTGACATAGGATCGGGTCTTGCCAGCCCATCGCTCCCTATGCAAGGGAGAGGCTTGGCAGCGTGGAAATTCAAAACGTGAACCGCAAAACGGCAGGAAGCAAAATGGCGCGCAAATATTTCGGAACGGACGGTATCAGAGGTCGCACCAATACCGGCGCCATGACACCGGAAATGGCGATGAAGGTCGGCCAGGCTGCAGGCACGCACTTCCTGCGCGGTGGGCATAAGCACCGGGTCGTCATCGGGAAAGATACGCGCTTGTCCGGCTATATGATAGAAAACGCGCTTGTGGCTGGATTTACCAGCGTGGGCATGGATGTGGTCCAGTTTGGCCCGATTCCGACCCCCGCTGTTGCACTCCTGACACGGTCCATGCGCGCAGACCTTGGCGTGATGATCTCTGCCAGCCATAATCCTTATGAAGACAATGGCATCAAGCTGTTTGGGCCCGACGGATATAAATTATCCGATGCGGACGAACTGGCGATTGAGGCATTGCTGAGCGAGAGACTGACGCTTGCTGACGCCCCCGATATTGGCCGCGCGCGCCGTATCGAAGACAGCCGTGGACGGTATATCCATGCGGTAAAGGCGTCGGTGCCAGAACATATCCGTTTTGATGGACTACATGTCGTGCTCGATTGCGCAAATGGTGCAGCTTATCAGGTTGCACCAACGGCCATTTGGGAACTGGGTGCGAAGGTAACCTCCATCGGGGTTGAGCCGAATGGCAAGAACATTAACGACAAGGTTGGGTCAACGCATGTTGCCACGCTTCAGGAAACCGTCGTTGCTTCAGGCGCGGATATTGGGATTGCGCTTGACGGTGATGCCGACCGGTTGATCGTTGTCGACGAACATGGCCAAGTGGTCGACGGTGACCAGATCATGGCGCTGCTTGGTTGTGCTATGCGCCGCGCGGGCAAACTTACGGGCGATGGTATCGTTGCGACCGTGATGTCCAACCTTGGGCTCGAGCGCTATTTGGAGAGCCAGCATTTAAAGCTCATCCGCGCAAAAGTCGGTGACCGCTATGTCCTCGAAGAAATGCGCAAGCACGGCATCAACGTTGGTGGCGAACAATCGGGGCATATGATCCTTTTGGATCATGCGACAACTGGCGACGGCACGATTGCTGCGCTTCAAGTATTGGCGCAGCTGGTCGAGAGCGGGAAGCCAGCCAGTGAAGTGCTGCATCTGTTCGATCCGGTGCCGCAGCTTTTGAAAAACGTCCGTTTCTCAGGCGGCAAGCCGTTGGAGGATGCGCACGTTCAGCAGGTTATAGCCGATGCTGAAGCCGAATTGGCCGGCACGGGCAGGCTCGTCATCCGCCCGTCGGGCACCGAACCCGTCATCCGCGTGATGGCGGAGGGAGATGATGCGGCGCAAGTCGAGCGCATCGTTGACGGCATCTGCGACGCTGTGAGGGCGGCTGCGGCCTGATGCCCCACAACACACCCGCGCGCATACTGATCATCGCTGGGTCCGACAGCGGCGGTGGCGCTGGTATTCAGGCGGATATTAAGACGGTAACCATGCTCGGTGGGCATGCGATGACTGCGATTACCGCCATCACCGCGCAGAACACGCTGGGCGTCGATGCGGTGCATATGGTGCCAACGCAGATGGTCATTGACCAGATCGCGGCCGTCGTGAGCGATATTGGCGTGGATGCCGTAAAAATCGGGATGATTGGAAATGCGGCCACGGCACATGCCGTTGCAGACAGCCTTTCGCAGCTGTCATGTCCCATCATATTCGACCCTGTCATGGTGGCGACCAGTGGCGCGGTGCTGGCGGATGCCGATACTATCGCTGCATTTGAACGGCTTATGCGGCTTGCGACACTCACGACGCCCAATCTGCCTGAACTGCAGGCGCTCGGCGGAAAGGATAGCTTGCTGGGGCAGCGCATATCGTTGCTGATCAAAGGCGGGCATGCGGACGGCGACCAGATTGTGGATGAACTTTACGTCGCGCCGGGCCAAAGCGAAAGCTGGAGTGACGCGCGGATTGAAACACGCAGTACCCACGGAACGGGTTGCACTTTGGCCACCGCGATTGCGACGGGGTTGGGGCAGGGCATGGAGTTAGTGCCAGCCATTGAACGTGCGCGCGTGTTCGTGCGCTTGGCGCTGCTGGATGCGCCGGGCCTTGGCCAAGGTCACGGGCCGATGGGGCACCAAGCCGTGCGCGAAGATGCGATGGTTGCCGGGCCCTCGCTCAATCATGTCACCGTTGGTTGCCGCAATTACGCGGCCTCTGTCGATTTTTACACAGCGCTCGGTCTTCAACAGATCGTCGACAGCCCCGACAACGGCTACGCGCGGTTTGAAATGCCCAATGGCGTTACCTTTTCGATCCACCAACATGATGATTGCGCGACATCGACCATAGTCTATTTTGAAAGCAAGCGGTTGGATGCATGGGTGACCGAACTCACCAGCCAAGGATATGTATTCGAACAGATGCCGCAGGACGAAAGCTGGGGTTGGCGCGAGGCGCGGTTGCTTGATCCCGCCGGGAATATGGTGTGTCTGTACCATGCGGGCGAGAACCGGCGATATCCCGCTTGGCGCATATGATTTTCGGTGTTGATGAGGCAGGGCGCGGGCCACTTGCGGGGCCAGTGGTGGCTGCCGCAGTATTGCTATGCAAACCGCGCCCGTCTGGACTGGATGACAGCAAGAAACTCAGTGCCGCGCGCCGTGCCGCGTTGGAAGAAACGATAAAGCGCCGGTGCCAGTGGGCGGTGGGCATTGTGGATGTTGATGACATCGACCGGTTGAACATATTCGGCGCGACGATGTTGGCGATGACACGCGCGGTTGAGGGCTTGTGTGCTAAAATTGGGAGCGACCCAACCGAAGTGCTTGTCGATGGCAATATGACGCCGGCGGGACGTCGGTCCGAGTGGCGTTGGAATGCGCGGGCCATTGTGGGCGGCGATGCCCGTGAGCCCTGCATTTCTGCGGCCTCCATCATCGCGAAAGAACATCGTGACCGGATGATGTGTGAAGCAGCGCAGCAGCATCAACATTATGGTTGGGAACGGAACAAGGGGTACGGAACGCCGGACCATTTGGCCGCCTTGCGTTTGCACGGACCAACGCCGCTGCACCGCAAAAGCTTCGCGCCCGTGTCACAAATGCTTTTGCTGTGAGTTTTTTCTAGTCAGTGGGTCATTCGGGCAACACCACTACCGGTTGAGTCCCGTTGGAATCGCCAGACTCCATATCTTGTGCCGGACTCCTTTCGTTCCACTTAGATGGCCCCAGATCGTGCGACTCGCGGTGAATCCTTATGTTATGAACGTCCTTGACCTTGCCTTCGCGCTGACTCATCGCAGTTTAATTCAGTTTTGAGGAGTGAGCCGTGGGCGTCATCGAGAAAATCAGGCCAGCAGTAAAGTCGAAGCCGGTTGAGGTCCATGACCTGCCGCGCAACCAGATTTTGCGGATGGACTGCATTGAAGCCATGCGCTCGTTGCCCGATTGCTCCATCGACATGGTGTTCGCTGACCCGCCCTATAATCTTCAGCTCGGCGGGGATTTGCTGCGTCCGGATAACAGCAAGGTTGATGCCGTAAATGACGAATGGGATAAGTTTGCCAGCTTTGCCATTTACGACAAGTTCACCCGCGAATGGCTTGCCGAGGCGCGGCGCATTTTGAAACCAGACGGTTCATTGTGGGTGATCGGCAGCTATCACAATATTTTCCGCGTCGGTACTGCGGTGCAAGACGCGGGCTATTGGATTTTGAACGACATCGTCTGGCGCAAGTCCAATCCGATGCCGAATTTCAAAGGCACGCGTTTCACCAATGCCCATGAAACATTGATCTGGGCATCGAAAAGCGAGAAGTCGAAATACACATTCAACTATCGTGCAATGAAGACTTTAAACGATGAACTTCAGATGCGTTCTGACTGGTTGATCCCCATTTGCGGCGGACAAGAACGGTTGAAGCGCAATGGTACCAAGGCGCACCCAACGCAAAAGCCAGAGGCTCTGCTGTACCGCATATTGCTTGCTTGCACGAAACCCGGCGACGTCGTGCTTGATCCATTTTTTGGCACAGGCACCACAGGCGCTGTTGCGCGCCGTCTTGGCCGTGACTGGATTGGTTGCGAACGCGAGTCTGTCTATTGCGAAGTTGCGGAAGAGCGTATCGCGGCCGCACTGCCGCTGGATGAAAGCGCCATCAAAACCATGCAGTCGCCAAAGTCTGCGCCAAAGGTCGCCTTTGGCCAATTGGTTGAGGCTGGTTATCTGAATCCCGGCACAAAAATCTTTGACCGGAAGCGTAATTTTGAAGCCGTTGTTCGTGCGGATGGTTCGATTCTGTGCGGCGCCGTTGATGGTTCCATCCACAAGGTGGGCTCGACCATCCAAAATGCGCCAAGCTGCAATGGATGGACATATTGGCATTATGCTGCGGCTGACGGGGCGTTGAAGCCGATTGACGACCTACGCCAGACCTATTTGCTCGCCACGGAACCATGAACAAAATCTATCTTCGTCCCACCGGCTTTGTGGAAAGCCCCCAGCGGCACGAAGGTGAATGCTTGCGGCTCGCGGGCCATATGCTGTGGTTCTCGCAATTTGAAGTTATCCGGCGAACTGCATCGTCAACGCAGCGGCATATGGTATCCGTCCGCCAATGGGACCAATTTGCGGACGCGCTTCCAGATGAAGAGCGGAAAAAGGCGGCCATATTATTCGAGCGCATCACCGCGGCCCGGCCAGCATTGCACATGGGCGCGCGGACCATCAGGCTGGATCAGCCGCATGTCATGGGCATCATTAACGCTACGCCTGATAGCTTCTCTGACGGTGGAAAGAATATTGACGTAGACGTGGCCGCCGAAGCTGCCTTTGCTATGTCGAGCGCAGGGGCTTCGATTATCGACATTGGGGGTGAATCCACACGCCCCGGCGCGCCGCTTGTGTGGGAAGACCGTTTGTCGGGGGCAGGGACGGCGGTTTCTATCGATACGCGTAAAGCCTCGGTCATGGAGGGCGCGGTTCGCGCTGGCGCGGCGATGATTAACGACATTTCTGCGCTGGGGTATGATGATCGGGCACTTGAAGTCGCACGCGTCAGCGATGTTCCCGTCGTTCTGATGCACGCGCCTAGCCAAAGCAGTGACCCGCATAAGGACGGGGTCTATGACGATGTTGTTTGCGATGTATTTGATTGGCTTGAGGACCGCATCGCTGCGGTTGAAGCATCGGGCATTAAGCGCGACAAAATACTTGTCGATCCCGGCATTGGCTTTGGCAAATCGCTGACCGAAAATCTCGCGATTATTAACAATCTGTCTGTCTACCATGGGCTGGGCTGCGCGATATTGTTTGGCGCGAGCCGGAAACGGCTGATTGGAGCGTTGTCCAATGAAGCGGATGCGCAACACCGTTTAGGTGGGTCTATTTTTCTGGCGATGAAGGCGGTTGAACAAGGTGCGCATATCATTCGGGTGCATGACGCCGCCGAAACGGTGCAAGCCGTGCAGGTATGGCGCGGGCTGCGCGATGCGGCGTTGACCGTGAGCGCCTAAGCTACCGCTATTTGGCTGTCTTGTTGACGGGGTTGCTGTCGCGCAAAAAGGGACCGGATATAGGGAGAAAACGATATGCTCTTGAAATATATAGTTGGTTACATTGCCACCGGGCTTGCGTTCGCGATGATCGACAGCATTTGGCTGCGCAACATGTACACGCGGCTTTACCAGCCAGAGATTGGTGAGCTGCTGATGAAGGGCGGGTTCCGCATGGGGCCGGCCATCATATTCTATATATTATATATATTGGGCATGATGATCTTTGCTGTTGGACCTGCGTTGCATTCGGGCAAATGGCAGACGGCTTTGCTGTGGGGCGCGATGCTCGGCTTCTTTTGCTATATGACCTATGATCTGACGAACTTTGCCACATTGAAAGTGTGGAGCACCAAAGTCACCGTGCTCGACATCATCTGGGGCACGTTTTTGACGGGGTCTGCGTCGCTTGCTGGATTTTGGGTTACGCAGGCGTTGCTCGGCAAAAACGCTTAAGCAGCGTCGCTGATCCCAAGGTCGGCGAGCTTACGGTACAGGGTGGAGCGTCCAATGCCCAGGCGGCGGGCGACTTCGGTCATTCTGCCGCGATAATGGCCTATGGCCAGCCGGATAACGTCCGCTTCGATTTCTTCGAGCGGACGCATATTGCCGTCGTTTTCGTACAGCGTCACGCCGATGCCGTCATTGGTGCCAGCGCCGCCCGATCCGCCATTGCAAGGAACGCCAACGGCCGCCGATATTTGGGGAAATTCTTCGGGTGTAAGCGCATCACGTTCGCATAGGACCGCGGCGCGGAACAGCGCGCTCTGCAGCTGCCGGACATTGCCCGGCCAGTCATATCCGCGCAGCATGGTCAATGCCTCATCGGTGATACCAAGGCTTCGAAGCCCAGGCTGGTTTGCCATGCGGCCGAGGAAATGACGGGCAAGCGCGGGTATGTCGGATGTCCGTTCGCGCAGAGGCGGAATGGTCAGTTGCACCACATTCAATCGATAATAAAGGTCTTCGCGAAATTCACCGTCGGCCAATTTGTCCGCCAATGACGAGTTGCTGGCCGACAAAATGCGGACATCAATCCGGTAGCTATGTGCGGCACCGAGAATGGAGATTTCACCTTGGGTGAGTAGGCGCACCAACCTAATCTGTGTTTCGGGGGGCAGCAAATCCACCTCATCCAGAAACACCGTCCCGCCCTCAGCTTGCTGAAATATACCGATGCGCCGGTCAAAGGCGCCAGCGAACGCGTCTTTTTCATGCCCGAACAAAGCGGAATCGAGCAGGGTGGATGAAATCGCGCCGCAATTGACTTTGAGATAGGGAAGCTTCGCGCGCGGGCTTGCGGCTTGAATGGCGTCGGCCACGACCTCTTTGCCCACGCCATGCTCGCCTTCGATAAAGATCGGTGCACGGCTGCGTGCCGCCTTTACGGCAATGGCCAGCGCTGTGCGAAATGCTGGCGCGGATCCGATGATCTCTTCGAACGCCAATGGCTGCGTAATTTTCTCGGTCAGCGGGTAGAGTTCGCCCAACTCTTTGCTTTTATCCGCAGCCATGCTGAGCGCGGCAATCAGGCGTTCGGGGGCGATGGGCTTGATGATATAGTCAGTCGCACCGGCGCGCATGGCATCGATGGCCGTTTCGTTCGAGCCGATGGAGGTCATCAACAGGATCGGGAGTGCTGGGCGACGCGATTTGAGTTCAGAAATCAGCGAGACAGAATCCGCTCCCGGGACCCATTGGTCCAGAATGATAGCGTCGAGCATCATCCCATCTTGCGTGCCAAGCATTGCGATCGCGGTTTCTGCATCACGTGCAAAAACCGTTCTCCATCCGGCGCGTGATGCGATAGCCGACACGAGCCTGCACTGGGCAGGTTCATCATCGACAAGCATCAACAATCTGGTTTCTCGTTCCTGCATTCACTGTCCGCCAATGTTCATTGACGGCCGTGGTAAGACAAATGGGTAAAGACCCGATTAAGCAGTGTATGTATTTTCTTTGTCCATGCCGCTTGAGCATTGGAAAATCACAAGTTAAGACTGCAACGTAATAAAAGTTTATATGGAGGCTGTTTTGGCACAAGATCACGACCTGGGACCTGCAAAAGACACCTATGCGGGTTTCATCGCATTGTTCAAATGGGGCACTGTCGCCGCCGTTGTTGTCACCGCTTTGGTGGTTCTCATCATCGCTAGCCGCGCGGCTTAAGTGGTAAAGATCGCTGTACTGAAAGAGACCGCTGCGGGCGAAACGCGGGTTTCTGCGTCACCTGAAACGGTGAAAAAATTCATCGCATTGGGGGCATCGGTCTCCGTCGAGAATGACGCCGGGGCCACGGCCTCTATCGGTAACAGCGACTATGAAAGCGCGGGCGCTTCAGTCGGAAGCCTGTCTTCGGTTCTGAAGGACGCTGACATCATCCTTGGCGTGCAGGGGCCTGACCCCAAGGCCTTGGTTGGCATGAAGGCCGGTGCTTGGCTGGTTGCCGGACTTGATCCATTTGGTCAGCGGTCCCGCGTTGACGCCTATGCCAAGGCTGGCGTGGACGCGCTTGCCATGGAATTCATGCCGCGCATCACGCGCGCGCAGTCGATGGACATATTGTCGTCGCAGTCGAACCTGTCGGGTTATAAGGCCGTGATCGAAGCCGCGTCGGTATATGGCCGCGCCTTTCCAATGATGATGACCGCTGCTGGCACGGTAAGTGCAGCAAAGGCGTTTATCATGGGAGTTGGTGTTGCTGGGCTTCAGGCCATTGCAACAGCGCGCCGTTTGGGTGCGCAGGTTTCGGCAACCGACGTCCGTTCCGCGACGAAAGAACAGATCGAATCGCTTGGTGCCAAGGCAATCTTCGTTGAGAATGTTGCCGGTATCGAAGGCGAGGGCGCTGGTGGTTATGCGACCGAAATGTCCGACGAGTATAAGGCAGCGCAAGCTGAACTCGTCTCCGCACATATCGCGAAGCAAGATATCGTCATTACGACAGCTTTAATCCCCGGTCGTCCTGCACCGCGCCTTATTTCGGACGCGCAGATTGCGACGATGAAGCCGGGTTCTGTGATATTTGATCTCGCCGTTGCCCAAGGTGGCAATGTCGAAGGTTCAAAGCCAGACGAGATCGTCGTGAAGCACGGCGTGAAGATTGTCGGCTACTCAAACACACCGGCGCATTTGGCCGCGGATACATCCGCACTGTTTTCGCGCAATCTGTACAACTTCCTATCCGCGTTTTGGGACAAGGAAGCGGGCAAGCCTATATTGCCTGATGACGACGAAATTACCGCAGCCATTCGCCTGACCAAAGATGGCAAGGTCGTGAATGATCGCCTGTTGGCGTAAGGGGGCACCATGGACTTCATTTCAATTTTATCCATCTTCGTGATGGCGTGTTTCGTGGGCTATTATGTCGTTTGGTCGGTTACACCGGCACTGCACACGCCGTTGATGGCGGTTACGAACGCAATTTCTTCGGTTATCATTGTGGGCGCTTTGATCGCGTCGGCAGCGGGTGGCTCGCCGACCGCAAAATGGCTGGGGCTGATTGCGGTTGCACTGGCAAGCGTGAACATCTTTGGTGGCTTTGCAGTTACCGCGCGCATGCTCGCAATGTACAAGAAAAAGGAGCGTTAAGTTGGAACATGCTGCTCCTCCCGCATGGGTGATGCTCGCTTATTTGATATCGGGCGTCTTTTTCATTCTCGCTTTGCGCGGGCTTTCTTCACCAGCGACATCACAGCAGGGCAACCGTTTCGGAATGGCCGGCATGCTGATTGCCGTTGTGACGACCTTGGTAACGCACGAAGTCGCTTCATTACCCGAAATTTTGGGTGCGATCTTTATCGGTGGCGGCATCGGTTGGGTGACTGCGCGCAAAATTGCGATGACGGATATGCCGCAACTGGTTGCTGCGTTTCACAGCCTTGTCGGTATGGCCGCAGTGCTTGTTGCCGCTGCCGCGTTTTTGAATCCTGAAGCATTTGGCATCAATGGCGCGGATGGCCAGATTAACCCTGTTAGCCGCGTTGAAATGGGCCTTGGCATCGCGATCGGTGCGATTACATTCTCCGGATCGGTAATCGCGTTCCTGAAGCTTGCGGGCAAAATGTCCGGTGCGCCAATTATGCTGCCTATGCGGCATGTGATCAATCTGGGCACGCTCGCCGCGATCGTGGGTCTCATCGCCTATTTTACGGTTGATCAAAGCCCGTGGATATTCTGGACGATTACGGCACTCGCATTTGTGATCGGCTTCTTGCTCATCATTCCAATTGGCGGCGCAGACATGCCCGTCGTGGTATCAATGCTCAACAGCTATTCAGGCTGGGCAGCAGCCGCAATGGGCTTCACGTTGCACAATACAGCAATGATCATCACCGGCGCTTTGGTGGGCTCGTCTGGCGCGATTTTGTCGTACATCATGTGTAAGGCCATGAACCGCAGCTTCATCAGCGTTATCGCGGGTGGCTTTGGTGCAGAGGCAGCCGCCACCGGTGGCCCTGCCAAAGAACAGCGGCCATGGAAGCGCGGTTCGGCGGAAGATGCTGCCTATATGATGCAGCAGGCCGAAAGCGTCATCATCGTACCCGGTTACGGCATGGCGGTTGCACAGGCGCAGCATATCCTTCGCGAAATGGCCGACGTGCTGAAGAAACAGGGCGTTTCGGTGAAATATGCCATTCACCCGGTTGCTGGACGCATGCCGGGGCATATGAACGTTCTGCTGGCCGAAGCGCAGGTGCCTTATGATGAGGTATTCGAGCTTGAGGACATCAACAGCGAATTTGCGCAAACCGATGTTGCATTCATTATCGGTGCGAATGACGTTGTGAACCCGGCGGCGAAAACCGACAAGACATCGCCGATTTACGGCATGCCGGTTTTTGATGTCGACAAGGCAAAGACCGTGTTCTTCGTAAAACGCTCAATGGGCGGCGTGGGCTATGCCGGCGTCGACAATGATGTGTTCTACATGGACCAAACGATGATGCTTCTCGCGGATGCCAAGAAGATGTGCGAAGACATCGTCAAGGCTTTGCAGCACTAGTTCACTTCACGTTATCGAAGAATATAGACCGCCCCGGAGCAATCTCGGGGCGGTTTTCGTTTCACGTCAGGGGAAGCGAATATGCGTAAACTGGCGTTGATCGGAAATTGGGCAGCCACGCCTAATCTCGCTTGCATTTATCATTCTCTAAGGCATGTTGCGCCGATGAGGATAAGAGAGCTGCTATTCGTTGGCGCTGCATTTTGCGCGCTCGTTCAACCTGCTTCGGCAAAGACTATCGCCGTCTCGCCCGGCGAAGGCGCGCAGGAGCGTTTGCAAGAGGCGCTGATCGCTGCGGAGCCGGGGGACGTTGTTGAGCTTGCCGCCGGGCGGTTCAAGCTGTCTGACGGGCTCTCGCTTGACGTCAACAAGGTGACGGTAAAAGGACAGGGCGGTTCAGTAACCATCCTTGATTTCTCCGGTCAGCAGGGCGCAGGCGAGGGATTGTTGGTAACTTCCGATGATGTTGTCCTGAAAGACTTTGCGGTGGAGAACAGCAAGGGCGATGGTATCAAGTCAAAGGGTGCGGACCGCATCGTCTATCACAAATTGCGCGTTGAATGGACGGGCGGACCATTGGCGACCAATGGCGCTTACGGTATCTATCCCGTCGAAAGCAAAGACGTCCTGATTGACTCGGTGTTTGTGCGCGGTGCGTCGGATGCGGGCATTTATGTCGGGCAGTCGCGCAATATCGTTGTGCGCCATTCAACTGCCGTTGAAAATGTCGCAGGCATTGAAATTGAAAACAGCTTTGACGCAGATGTTCATGATAATATCGCGACCCGCAATACGGGCGGCGTTTTGGTGTTCGACCTACCCAATTTGCCGCAAATGGGCGGACATAATGTCCGGATATTTGACAATATCATCGTCAACAACATGACCCCGAATTTTGCGCCGAAGGGGAATATCGTTGCCAACGTTCCGACCGGAACGGGCGTCATGGTCATGGCCAACCGCAGAGTTGAAATTTTTGACAATGTCATTGGCGAAAACGGCACGACCAACATCATGATCGTTGGCTATCGTTTTCCTTTTCAGGATCCCAAATATGACCCGTTACCCCGCGAGGTAAGTATCTGGGACAACCAGCATAGCCGGGCAGGGTGGGACCCCAAATTTCGCGGCGGCACCGAAATTGCAGCCGCCATGGGCGGAAGCTTCCCTGCGATATTCTGGGATGGCGCTGGTGGATCCGAATATATACCGATCATTCAGGACGACGTCCCCGCGTTGTCGCTTGGGCTAAAAGACGTGGCCGCGGACACCGCAATGGCGCAACCGGCACCATTGGCCCGTGCAACATCGCGGCCTGCCGGTTTGCCAGCGATTGTTCTACCAGAAGCAATGGAAGCTGCCGTCCGCTAATGCGTTTTGTAGTGCCGTTTGTGCTGGCTTTTGCAGCCGCCGTGGCAACTTCAGCTGCGTCGGATGATCCGGCGTTAGTTGCCATCGCTGGTCCGCAAAATCCGGCGACTTTATCAGCCTTTGGATTTTTCGACGGCGGCGCAGCACGGCCATCGTCCCGCCTGATACCTTATGAACTGCGTACCCCGTTGTTCAGCGATTATGCCGCAAAACAGCGCTTCATCTATGTGCCCGAGGGCACCCAAATTGGTGCGGATGCAGACGGAAAGCTGATCTTTCCCATCGGTAGCGCACTTATCAAGAGCTTTGGTTATCCGGCAAAGTCTGGCGGACTGAATGTCATTGAAACCCGGGTTTTGTTGCATCAAGCGCAGGGCTGGGTTGCCTTGCCCTATGTGTGGCGCGCGGATGGCAAAGATGCGGATTTGCGCGTTGGCGGCACCCGGGTGCCCGTCACCTTTGCCCATGTTGGCAATGACCTGTCGGTAAATTACAGCGTACCGAACAAGAACCAGTGCAAGCAATGCCACTCGGCAGCAGGAAATATCATGCCGATAGGTCCAGTATGGCAAAATATGGCGTTTCCCCGGCCAGCGGACGCACGCGCTATCGTAAAGGCAGCACCCGCGCTTGCGCGGCTTCAGCCATATCCGAAATGGGATGACAGCCGCACGGGCTCACTGGACCAGAGGGCGCGACAATATCTGAAGGTGAATTGCGGCCATTGTCATGCGCCCCAAGGCTCTGCAAGCAATAGCGGCTTGTTTCTGGATGGAACGGCCAAAGGTACGGCGGCATTAGGCATCGGCAAAAGGCCGGTCGCGGCGGGCAGGGCAAGCGGCGATCTTGATTTCATCATCGCCCCCGGTCAGCCCGACCAGTCCATTTTGATAAAGCGCATGGGAAGCTCCGACCCGGGCATCGCGATGCCGGAGCTTGGGCGCTCAACGGTGCATGCAGAAGGCGTGGAATTGTTGCGGCAATGGATAGCCGCAATGCCGTCCAATACTCACTGACGCATGAGGCGCTTCAACTGATATTGGTTGCCATCCCAACCTTCAAACACCGCGCCGATGCCGGGGTGACTGACCGGTCCTTGTTCGCGGTCTGCCAGCAAATTTTGCTGGCTGACATACGCGATATAGCTGCTTTCGGCATTTTCCGCGAACAGGTGATAAAATGGCTGATTTTTGATCGGCCGAATGGGCTCGGGTATCGATTCATACCACTCGTCGCTGTTGGCGAACACGGGATCAATGTCGAAAACGACGCCGCGAAAGTCAAAAATGCGGTGGCGGACCACATCACCGATGGAAAATGCAGCTTCAGCTTGTTCAGGAAGAGGAATTTGTGACGTCATGTGACTAATATCATGCCTAATGCCGCGCAAATCAACCTTCAGTCTTGGCAAAGCGAAAAACATCAGTTAATGGCCCCGCTCTGTCATCAGGACACGCCGGTTTGCCGGCAATGACCAGTCCTAATGATTTGCGGAGAGATGGCTGAGTGGTCGAAAGCACCGCACTCGAAATGCGGCGTGCCGGTGACGGTACCTAGGGTTCGAATCCCTATCTCTCCGCCATTTTTTGCTTGCCCTTATGTTTTGACAAAACGTGCTTTTGGTCTCACCACTTACACGAAGTCATAAAGCCTGTCCGCCCCAAGGAGACTGGGGTGTGCCGTAGGCTTTTGAACCGGGAAGGGTGCGCATGAAGAGGTTTGGTCCGATGTTGATGGCGCTGCTTGCGGCTTCATTGTTGGCGATTTTTGCGACGACCCCGCCTGAGGCAACGCCCAGTGATGCACCGCTGCGAAGCTTCTCCGCCATTCGGGCTATGGCGGATGTGGGGGCAATGGCAAAACGTCCGCACGTTACTGGTTCGGCGGAGAACGCAGTCGTGCGCGATCATATCCTACGCCGCATGCAAGCTCTCGGGATGGAAGTTTCGGCCAGCACGGGCCTCATCGACGCCAAGGGAACAAAACGGCGCAATCAGTGGAGCGGCCGCAATGACCCACCTGCCACTTTGGTCAATTTAATCGGCATTCTCCCCGGAAAAAATCGCAACGCTCCTTCGGTCGTCCTGATGTCGCACCATGATACGGTTTGGGGCTCGCCCGGCGCCGCAGACGATGCATCGGGTGTCGCTGCAAGCTTAGAAGTCGTGCGTGCAATCCGCGCCCATGGGCAGCAGGATCGCGATCTGATCATGCTGGTCACTGATGGCGAAGAACTTGGCCTACAGGGCGCGCGTCAATTCTGGGCAAACCATCCTTTACGCAAAAACGTCGGCGCGGTTATCAATATGGAAGCACGCGGAGGCGGGGGGCGGACGACCCTGTTCCAGACGTCACACCAGAATGGTGAAGCTATGCAAGTTTACGCCGATGCGGTCGGTCGCCCTGGTGCATCTTCACTTGCCGCGTTCATTTACGCGCTGCTACCCAATGATTCAGATCTGACACCTGTCATCAAGCATGATTACGCCGCCTATAACTTTGCCTTTATCGGGCGATCCGGCCTCTACCATTCACCAATGGCGACGCCAGACAACCTTGATCAAGGCTCATTACAGGACATGGGTGGGCAGGTTCTCGATCTAACGCAAGCGCTCCTAAAAACTGACAGGCTTCCCCAAAGGGCGCCTGATACCGTGTTCTTTGACATATTCGGGTTGTTCACGGCGATCTATCCCGCTTGGCTTGGTTGGGGAATGATAATCATCGCGGCGGGTGGAATGGGCCTGGTCTTGCGGCAAGACGGAGCAGCCGGTTTAGCCGCGGGTGTTGGACGTATGTTGGCGCTGATCGTGGCAAGCGCAGCGATACTCTTCGCGCTTAACCGCTTATCCCTTGGGCTCGAGCCCGCCAATTATTATGACCGCTTGGCCGCGACCCCTCGGCTAGAGGTTATGGCGGTGTTGGGCTCGTTGGCGGCGTTTCTCACGGTTTTTGCCAGCTGGCGACCAAGTCGCGTCGGTGTCGTCGGTGCGGCGCTACCACTGTTTATCATGTGCCTTGCCGCGCAAGCATTGGCGCCGACGGCGGCCTATGTCGTGGTTCTACCGATGGTGCTCGTCACCATTACCCTTTGGGTGCGGCATTCTGCCGTGCGGATTGGTATTACGGCACTGGTGGGAGGCTACATGTTGGCGCTGGGTCACCAGTTGATGCAAGGGGTGGGGCCGACGCTTCCGTTCGCCGCAGCGCTACCATTGGCATTGGCCGTTTTATCGACGCTACCGCTTTGGCCCGGCATGGAGGTTCGAAAGGCACGGGCGATAGCCGTGCTCGCCTTGCTGGGGGCGGCGTCCGTTTCATTGTGGGTTTTACTGGACGCGCCTGCCGCGACCCGAGCCGTTTATTCCGATAGCAAGCAGTGAACGGCGGTTTGCTTCGTACAGTCATTTTCGCGCCGTCACAGCATCATAATGTCAGCAAATAGGCGACGACCTGCTCACGGGCTTTGCGGTCCTGAATACCGTTAAAGGGCATTTTGGTGCCGGGTACCGTCTTCTTCGGGTCAGTTAGCCATCGGTCCAATGTTTTGGCGTTCCACGTCAGTCCTGACGCCTTGAGCGCAGGGCTGTAGGCATATCCTGCAAGCGTTACGAGGCGTTGGCGGCAGCCGAGGAGGGAACGTTATTCGTGGGCCGTCTTGCGACCTATAAATATTACAACATGGACCAGGTTGTCGGTCAGGCCCTTGCCACATGGCGTAAGCGCGTCGTTGCCGAACAAGACAGTATCCAAAGCGTTTCGTCAGTTAAGGCCGCCGGTTAAAGCAATGAACAATGTGCCGGGATGCCGATTGGAGGGCATCCCGCCTGCTTCGTCTGTCTCAAGGCGTCCACGGGCACGTACCCGAGCGGTGATGCATTCGGACAGTTGCCAAAAACATGCTCTGGCCTTAGCGGTGGGGCATGCACATTACGCCTCATTATGAAGAGCAATATTTATCGTTGATGCGCCGCATTTGGAACGAGGGCGCTGTTCAGCGCGATCGGACGGCCGTGGGCACCAAAGCATTGTTCGGCGCCAATATGCGCTTCTCGCTGGCCGACGATGCTATTCCGCTGCTGACCACCAAGCGGGTGTACTGGAAAACTGCGGCGCGCGAGATGCTGTGGTTTTTGACCGGCGACACAAATATCCAGCCCTTGCTTCAACAGAATGTCAAAATCTGGACCGACTGGCCGCTGGCGCGATATCGGCGCGAAACGGGCGAAGACATCACGCAGGAAGCATTTGAGCAACGCATTGTCGAAGATGATGCCTTTGCCGAGCAATGGGGCGATTTGGGTCCAGTCTATGGCGCGCAGTGGGTCAACTGGCCACGTTATGAGGCGAGCGACAACGGGCTATTCCGACGTGCCGAGAAGGGCATCGATCAGGTCAGTCTGCTGGTTGAAAGTTTGAAGAATAACCCGGGTTCGCGCCGCCACATCATCGAAGGCTGGAATGTTGCTGAGCTCGACCAAATGGCGCTTCCGCCTTGCCACAAGACTTACCAGTTCCATGTCGCGGACAATATATTGAGTTGCATATTGTTTCAGCGTTCGTGCGACCTTGGATTGGGATTTGCGTTCAATGCATTTTCTGCTGCTTTGTTGACGCGGATGCTCGCCGCGGTCTGTGGGTACAAGGCGGGCGAACTGATCTGGCAGGGTGGCGACGTGCATTTATATCTGAACCATGCGCCATTGGTTGAGGAGCAGTTGAGCCGCACGCCGTCTGGCAACCCCAAGTTGAAGCTTTTGCGGACGCCCGACAGCATTTTTGATTTCCGCATCGACGATTTTGAAGTGTCTGATTATCACCCGCAATCGCACATTTCTGCGCCTGTTGCGGTGTAATTTCGCATTAGGACAGCGATATTGACCTAAAGGACCGTTTGAAATATTATAACAACCGTGGATAATAAACTACCTGAGTCGTTTCGGGTACATAACTGCGGAGATGGTGATGGTGCACGGTATCAAGGACAATCTCGCGCCGCTTCATCTCCATGTGCCGGAACCCAAGTTCCGCCCAGGCGATAAGGCCGATTTTAGCGACATCATTGTGCCCGAAGTGGACGCCATAACGCGCCCCGATGAGCACGCCAGCCCAGCCGACATACATGCACTGGCTTATGGCCTTGTCCGCGTTTTGGGCGATGATAATCAGGCCGTTGGCAGTTGGAACCCCGGGCTCGATGCCGACACGCTGCGCGCCATGCTGCGCAAGATGCTGCTATTGCGTGCCTTTGATGACCGGATGTTCCGGGCACAGCGTCAGGGCAAAACCAGTTTCTATATGAAGTCTTTTGGCGAGGAAGCGACGTCGGTTGCAACCACGATGGCGCTGCATTCGGATGACATGTGTTTTCCAAGCTATCGCCAGCAAGGCATTCTGATTACGCGAGATTATCCTCTGGTTGATATGATGAACCAGATTTATTCGAACAGTGGCGATCGTCTGAAGGGGCGCCAGCTGCCCATCATGTATTCCGCCAAGGATTACGGATTTTTCAGTATTTCGGGCAACCTGACAACGCAATATCCGCAGGCGGTAGGCTGGGCCATGGCGTCTGCATCACGCGCCGATACCCGTATCTCTGCCGTTTGGTGTGGTGATGGGTCGACCGCGGAAGGTGACTTTCACAGCGCCCTGACATTTGCTGCCGTATATAATGCGCCGGTTATCTTTCAGGTCGTAAACAATCAGTGGGCGATTTCGTCATTCTCCGGTTTTGCAGGGAGCGAACGGACAACGTTCGCCGCCCGTGCCATTGGTTATGGCATCGCGGGACTGCGCGTGGACGGCAATGATGCGCTGGCCGTTTTTGCAGCCATGCAGTGGGCGGCCAACCGCGCGCGCACGAATGGTGGGCCAACCTTGATCGAATATTTCACCTATCGCGGGGAAGGGCATTCGACGTCGGATGACCCCGGCGCGTACCGTGCGGCGGAAGAATATGCATTGTGGCCGCTTGGCGACCCTGTGACGCGCCTTAAAGATCATTTGATAGCGATTGGCGCGTGGAGTGACGAGCAGCATGAGGCGCTCATTCTGGAACTGTCGGATTTCGTAAAGGCGTCCCAGAAAGAGGCGGAGCAGAAAGGGATTTTAGGCCACGGCCTGCATCACCCAATGGAAACCATGTTCGAAGATGTGTTCGAAGAAATGCCATGGCATTTGAAAGAGCAGTGCGAACAAATGTTGGAAGAACAACGCGACAAATTTGGTCCTGAATGGGAGGCGCGCTGATGACCGAGCCCGCCACCAAAACGATGAACATGATTGAGGCGATCAATAGCGCCCTAGACGTGATGCTGGCGAAAGACCCCGAAGTTGTCATCATGGGTGAAGACGTTGGCTATTTCGGCGGCGTGTTCCGCGCGACTGCGGGGCTTCAGAAAAAGCATGGTAAAACCCGCGTTTTTGACACGCCCATCAGCGAATGTGGCATCATCGGCGTTGGTGTTGGCATGGCAGCCTATGGCCTGCGGCCCGTGCCCGAGATTCAGTTTGCCGATTACATCTACCCCGGCCTTGACCAGTTGGTCAGTGAGGCTGCGCGCATGCGCTATCGTTCTGCCAATGACTTTATCTGTCCCATGACCGTGCGTTCGCCATTTGGCGGCGGCATATTCGGCGGGCAAACGCATAGCCAAAGCCCCGAAAGCCTGTTCACGCATGTGTGCGGGATTAAGACGGTTATTCCCGCGACGCCTTATGATGCAAAGGGGCTGCTGATTGCCGCCATCGAAGACAATGACCCCGTCGTGTTTTTTGAGCCCAAGCGGATCTACAATGGCCCGTTCAGCGGCTATTATGACCGTCCGGTCGAACCATGGTCCAAACATGACGGCAGCGCCGTTCCAGAAGGCTATTATCGCATAGACTTAGGCAAGGCGGCGGTCGTGCGGGAAGGGCAGGCGGTCACGGTCCTCACCTACGGCACGATGGTGCATGTTGTGAAGGCTGTCGTCGCCGAGCATGGCATTGACGCCGAAATCATCGACCTGCGGACATTATTGCCACTGGACATCGAAACCATTGAGGCATCGGTGAAGAAAACGGGCCGCTGTATGGTTGTGCATGAAGCGACGCGCACCAGCGGATTTGGCGCTGAATTGGCTGCGCAGGTGCAGGAACGGTGCTTCTATCACCTCGAGGCGCCAATAGAGCGCGTGACCGGGTTTGACACACCATATCCACACAGCCTTGAATGGGCATATTTCCCCGGCCCCGTGCGGCTCGCCCGCGCATTTGACAAGATCATGAAGGACTGACTTTATGCCCATATTCACATTCAACTTACCCGATATTGGTGAAGGCATAGCCGAGGCAGAAATCGTTGCATGGCATGTAAAGGTTGGCGACAAGATTTCTGAAGACCAGCCGTTGGCGGATATGATGACGGACAAAGCGACCGTCGAAATGGAAAGTCCGGTGGCGGGGATTGTGACCAAGGTTGCTGGCGAGGCGGGCGATGTCATCGCCATCGGTTCGATGCTGGTGGAGATTGAAACCGCGACTGAC